>NZ_JBGLYK010000011.1:0-58654 GCF_047304025.1 Pseudomonas sp. Pseusp97
GGGTACCTCCGGGGCTTGCGCTGCAGCCGGTGCCGACGCCGGAGCGGCGGCCTTGGCCGGGTCCTTGTGCTCGTCGCCGCAGGCGGCAAGCAGCAGGGACAAACTGGCGAAAACGAGGATTCGGGACTTCTTCATGGAGCGGACCGTCAGAAAAACCGCGCAATGCTGGCGCGAGATGCGTGGCAGAGCAAGAGTCTTGCCATGACAAAGCTTTACTGCGATCAGTCTGACAGGCGCGTACTGAACCGGGCCTGTCATTGATCAAGGGTTGTCAGGCAATTCCTTCAGGGCCTTGTCGATATCCAGTTCCGGGAAACGCTGCCGCAAGCTCTCGCGCAAACGTTCAGCCTCTTCCTTGCGCCCCTTTTCCTGCAAGTCGCGCAGGCGCAACAGCCCCGCACGTGGCTCGTCGACCTCTTCAGCCAGGGCCTGCAGTTTCCCCTCGGCCTGCGTGCCTTGCTGCGCCTGAGCATCGGCCAAAGCTTGGGCCCTGACCTGGGCCTTGGCCTTGGCCTCTTCCACCGTCACCTTCTTGCTTGTCGGGGCCGGCTTGGCGAGATCCTCCATCGGCGCGGTGGCGCCAGCGTTATCCATCCGCGGCGCCGCCATACTCGGCTCCGCCGCATAGGGCGCGGCGGCCGGGGCTGCAGGCGGCGCCATGGCCGGCGCAGGAGCCGGCGCGCGCATCATCGCCGGGGCGACCGGAGCGTCGAAGCGGTTCGGCGCTTCTTCGTAGGTGCGCAGGGTCAGGCTCAGGCCGATCCCCAGGGTCGCCAGCCCCGCCACCGCAACGCCCCAGCGCTGCCGGCTTCCTGCCCCCAGCAGCCAGCGATGCAGGCGCTGGGCGAAACCTGGTTTCTGCTCCTGCACGGCGGCCCGGGCGGCAGCCAGGATGCGCGCGTCCAGTTGCGCCGACGGCTGCTCATCGCTGTGCCGGCGGAAGTGCTCGAGCAGCTCCTGCTCGTGCGGATCGCGATTCATGGGCTTACCTCCTCGGTCACCGACGGGTCGGACAACAACCGACGCAGTTTCTGCATGGCATAGCGCAGCCGGCTCTTCACCGTTTCAGCGGGCGTTTTCGTCAGCTCGGCAATTTCGTTCAGCTCCAGGTCACCATGGGTGCGCAGCAGGAAGACTTCGCGCTGCTCCTGGGGCAATGACTCCAGTGCGCCCTGCAGGCGCTGCTGGTCGCGGCTCAGGCTCAGCTCGCGCTCAGGGTCAGTGCTTTCGCCGGCCAGCGCCTCGCCGTGCAGCTGCTCGTCGAAGCTTTCCTGACGGCCCTGGTGACGGCCCAGCTTGCGCCAGTGGTCGATCAGGCGGTTGCGGCCGATCTGGTACAGCCAGGTCTTGAAGCTCGCCGAACCCAGTGGCTGGCTGTCGCTGCGGATCAGGCTCAGCCAGGTTTCCTGGAATACTTCCTCGGCCTGCCCGTTGTCGCCGCACAGACCGCAGAGGAAGCGGAACAGGCCTAGGCGATGGCGGGCATAGAGCTCGCCGAAAGCCTCGGCGTCGCCTTGTCGATAACGCCGCAGCAGCGCAACGTCGTTTTCATCCGTGAGGGGTGTCTTCAACTCTCTCGATCCGTAGCGAAGCGGTTGTCGGTAGGTATCTCGCCGCCGCCCGATTATCTTCGATGTCGCCGGCACTGGCGTAGCGCCGACGCCGACAGGCAGGAACTCGGGGGTGGCAAGCGGCACGGCGGCAGTCTCGTCGAGGGAGTCAACCAGCTTGGACGAAACGATGCGAGGAAACGGGTTAACGCCAACGCAAGGTCGCGCCGGTTTCGCCCCGTAGGAGCGGATCCTATCCGCGAAATCCTCAAACCTGGCACCACCTTCGGGACTTCGCGGACAAGGTCCGCTCCTACGTAATGAGCATGGCTATGCGGCGATCAGCTCTTCCTGGCAGAGCTGGCAGGCCAGCATGCCAAGGGTCATGATTGCCCGCTCCGCCTCGCGGTCCCAGGGGATACCGCAGGTCAGACGCAGGCAGTTGTTGAACTGCTCGGTGTTACTGAAGATCAGCCCCGGCGCGATGCTGATGCCCTGCTCCAACGCCCGAACGTGCAGCTCCTTGGTGTTCACCTTGGCCGGCAGGCTGACCCAGAGGATGAAGCCGCCCTTGGGCCGGGTCATCTGCGTGCCTTCCGGGAAGTACTGCTGCACCGCCAGCTGGTAGGCGGTCATGTTCTTGCGGTATTCCTGGCGGATGTAGCGCAGGTGCCGGTCGTAGCCGCCGTTTTCCAGGTACGCCGCCACGCCCATCTGGGTGACGGTGCACGCCGAATGGGTGGTGAAGGTCTGCAAGCGGCGGATTTCCTCCTGGTAGCGCTCGGTGATGATCCAGCCGATGCGCACGCCGGGGGAAATGGTCTTGGAGAAGCTCGAGCAGTACACCACGCGGCCGTCGCGGTCGTGCGCCTTGAGCGCCTTGGTCTGGCCCTGGTCGAACATCAGCTCGCCGTAGATGTCGTCCTCGATCACTCCGATGTTGTGCTCGGCGGTGAGCTTGAGCAGCGCCTTCTGGCGCTCTTCCGGAATGGTGCCGCCCAGCGGATTGCTCAGGCGCGCGGTCAGCACCAGCGCCTTGATCGGCCACTGGTTGGCGGCCAGTTGCAGGGCTTCCAGGCTGATGCCGGTGAGCGGGTCGCTGGGAATCTCGATGACCTTCAGGCCAAGGATGTCGGCCAATTGAAGCAGGCCGTAGTAGCTCGGCGACTCGGTGGCGATCAGGTCACCCGGGCGAGTCATCACCCGCAGGGCCATGTGGATCGCGTCCACGCAGCCATGGGTGATGGTCACCTGGGTCGGGTCGACCACCACGCCGGCATCGCGCATGCGGATCGCCACCTGGCGGCGCAGCGGCTCGTAGCCGGGGCTGAACATGTAGCTGAAGGCACGCGGGCTGGAAAAGCGCGTGACCTTGGCCAATTGCTGGTGCAACGCGCGCACCGGCAGGTAATCCACGTGCGGCACCGCAGCCCCCAGCGGAAACACGCCTTCGCGGCGCGCTTCGGCGAGCACCTGGTTGATGATGCTGCTGCGCGTAACCAGGCCGGGCCGCTCGACGCGGGCAATATCCGGAGTCGAGGCGGTCAGCGCCGGCGTACGGTGCACGTAGAAGCCGGACTGCGGGCGCGCGCGGATCAGGCCCTGGTCTTCGAGCGTGGCATAGGCCTGCAGCACCGTGGCATGGCTGACGTTGAGCTGAGTGCTCAGCTTGCGCACGGACGGCACGCGTTCGCCTGGCTGGTAGACACCACGACGGATGTCTTCCGCCAGTTGCTGGGCGATGCGCTGATACAGCAGCAGATTGGACATGACGGCCATCCCTCGGGCATTGAACCGAAACAGTAGCCAAAAAGGGCAAACTGTTCCAGAACAGTCAGAGGTATTCCGTCCGATACAGTTGCGCCGCCCTGCCCGCTCAGATCTCTCCGAGCCAGTCCAGCAGCCCTGCGACCACCAGTTGTGCGTCCGTCGTCAGGCCGAGCTTCTGCATGGCGTTGCGCTTGTGGGTGCTGATGGTGGAGACGCTGCGGTTGGTCCGCTCGGCGATTTCCCCCACCGTGGCGCCATGGGCCAGGCGGCGGATGATATCGATCTCGGTGGGGCTCAGCGGCTTGCCGGTGTGGCGCGGCGGTCGCAGCATCGGGTCGATATAGGTTTCACCCTTGCCGATGCGGGCAAAGGCTTCGTCGAGCAGGCTCAGCGGGTTGCGCTTGCAGACATAACCCACGGCGCCGCACTTCACCGCCGCAGTCGCCAACAGCGGCGCGCCCATGACCGAGTACACCAGTACAGGCACCTCCGGATGGTGGCGCTGCAGCCATTCGATCAGGTGTACGCCGTCACGCCCGCGGGCTCCGGGCAGCGCCAGTTCGACAATGGCTAGGTCGACCTCGGGATGGGCGTTGAGGACATCCAGCAGGCTGTCGGTATCGCTGACGAAGGCTTTCACCCGGGCCAGTTCGCGCTCCAGCAGATAGCGCTCCAGGCCCCAACCGATCATGGGTTGCGGGTCCGCCACGATTACATTGAAAAGCTTCTTTTCCGATGACATCACGTTCTCTCGTTTACAGCTCCCCTGAGGGGATTAGTCGCACCCGGCTATTTTCGCCAAGCTGCCGCTCGAAAGATTTCGAGATACCCCCGACAAAAAACCCCGGAGCCTGGGCTTCCGGGGTTTTCCTGTGACGGGATATTGCGAGAGTGTCAGCGTTCGGCGCCGAGCTGGCCCTTCTCGTCGGAGAAGACGATCTCCACCCGGCGGTTCTGCGCGCGCCCCAGCGATGAGGCGTTGTCCGAGACCGGGTAAGCCTCGCCGTAGCCCTGGACCTGAACGCGCTTCTCGTCCACGCCAAGGTCGGTCAGCGCATCCGCCACCGCCTGCGCACGGTCCCTGGAGAGCTGCAGGTTCTGCTCGCGGTCGCCTTCGGCGTCGGTGTAGCCCTCGATGCGGATGACCCGGCGCGGGTTGAGCTGAAGGAACTGCACCACCTTGAGCACGGTGCGATTGGCAGCGGGCTTGAGGTCGGCTTCGCCGCTGTCGAACAGCACGTCGCCGAGAGTCAGCACCAGGCCGCGCTCGGTCTCGTTGGTGGCCAGGCTGACCATCTGCTGTTCCAGCCACTTGCTCTGTTCCTGCACGTTGAGCAGACGCGCCTCGCGCATCGCCAGTTGCAGGCGTTCGCGCTCCAGCTGCTGCTTGAGCAGGCGCTCCTGGTTCAGCGCGAGGTTGCTGTGCTCGCGGGCGATCTCGCTGTAGCGCTGGCTGAGGTAGGAGTACTGCAGCACGTCATCGCTGCTGCCCCAGTAGTTGGACAGGCGCTCGGCGCGGGCCAGGGACTCGCCCGCGCGGATCACGTCCTTGGGTGCGCTGCGCAGGACGGAGGAGTCTTCCTTCACGGCCTGGAACTGCGCGCGGGCCTGTTCCAGGGACTTCTCGCTGAGCTGGCTGTTGGCGCAACCGGCCAGCAGCGCGACGAAGGCCAGGGCGCCAATCTGCGAGGCGCCGCGACGCAACAGTTGCAGGGAAGTCATTGCACTTCTCCCAACTGTTTGCGCAGGCGGTTGATGCTCTTGGTCTGCTCGGCGAGCTGCTCCGTGCTCTTGCGAGTCAGCTCCCTGGCTTCGGCCAGGCGAGCGTCGAGCTCGGCCTGTTCGGCCAGTTGCCGCGCCTTCTTGTTCGAACCGACCGCCAGGGCGCCCTTGGCGGCCTGGTACTTGTCCTCGGCGAGCTTGAGCTCGGCGATGTCGTCGGTCGCCCCCACGGCCTTGGCCTGCTCCAGCGCCTGCTCGGTGAGACGCATCTGTTCGTTGGGTGCCGGGTCGTTCGTCGCACAGCCGGCCACTGCGAGCAAAGCCAGGCCGGCGACCATCATCCGTCGATTGATCACGAAATCTATTGTCCTACTGGGTGGGAGTGCTGGCGGGCTGAAGCTGCTGCGCCTTCCAGCGGGCCAGGTTGTCCTGCAGCAGGCGCTGCGGGACTCCGGCGGCCGTCAATTCTGTCATTTTTTTCGCCAGTTGTCCGCGCAGCCACGGGTCGTTGCAGGCCGAGTTGTGCGCCACGGTCAGGTACAGACCTTCGCTGGAGATCGGCGGTTCCAGCGGTTGCAGGTCGTCGGCCATGCCGAGGGTATCGGCGACCGCGAGGCCCGGATAGTGCTCGTAGATCACATAATCCGAGCGCTTGAGCAGCAACTTCTGGAAAGCCTGGGTCAGGCTGGGCACCTCTTCCAGTGTCAGTTCCTGCTTGGCGAAGGAGTCGAAGTCCGGGCCGAAGCTGTTGTTCACCAGGGTACCGCCCTTCAGGCGGCGCAGATCGTCACGACCGGCGTAGGGTGTGGCAGCGTCCTTGCGCATCCACACCACGTTGTCGGTGGTGAGGAAGGCCGGGTGGATATAGTCCATGGTTTCCAGGCGCGGCGGCGTGAGGAAGGCGCCGGCGATCAGGTCGACGCGGCCCAGACGTGCTTCTTCCTGCGCACGCGCCCAGGAGCCGGTATAGATCACCCGGATATTCACCCCGACCGCCTTGCCGATCTGCTCCAGCAGGTCGGCATTGGCGCCGATCAGGCGCTCCGGCTGGGCCGGGTCGCGCCAAAGGTAGGGCGGGTACTCCGGGTTGCCGGTGGCCACCAGGCGCTCGCACTTGCCGGCAGCGGCGCCAGCCAAGGGGATGGAGAAAGTCACCAGCAACAGCGCCGCACGGATCAGCGTGGAGCAATCGGGCATCGGTAGTCTCGCTCACCAGAAGAAAGAACGGCCATGCTTAGAGCCGTAAAATGCTAGCGTAAAGCACACCGACCCGATTTGGTAATAAGGACTTCTCATGAAGAAAGCCCTTCTGGCCCTTCTCCTGGCGATAGCCGTCGCCGCTGGCGTGCTGTATGCCTTCCCCTCCACCCTGCTGGCGACCGCCCAGTACGTCGAAAGCTCCCGCGCCCGGCTGTCCACCAACAGCCTGCAGGTCGACAACCTGGACATCACCTACTACGAGGGCGGGCCGGAAAAGGCCCAGACCATCCTGCTGATCCACGGTTTCGGTGCCGACAAGAGCAACTGGCCGCGCTTCGCCCGCTTCCTGACCAGGGACTACCACGTCGTCGCCGTCGATCTGCCGGGCTTCGGCGATAGCAGCAAGCCTGCGAACATCAGCTACGACGTCGGCACCCAGGCCGAACGCCTGGCTGACTTCATGCGCGAGCTGGGTATCGGCCGCTTCCACGTGGTCGGCAACTCCATGGGCGGGCACATTGCCGCGCTGCTGGCGGCAAGACATCCGCAGCAAGTGCTGTCGGTCGGCCTGTTCGACAATGCGGGCATCACGGCCCCGCACCAGAGCGAGCTGTTCGAGCGCCTGCTCAAGGGCGGCGACAACCCGCTGGTGCTGCGCTCGGTAGACGACTTCCCGGCCCTGCTCGACTTCGTCTTCGTGCAGAAGCCGCCGCTGCCGTCGCGGCTGAGGGATTATCTGGCCGAACGCTCGCTGGCGCGCAGCGAGTTCAACGGCATGGTCTTCCAGCAACTGCGTGAACGCTACATCCCTCTGGAGCCGGAGCTGCCGAAAATCACCGCGCCGACCCTGCTGCTGTGGGGCGACCGCGACCGCGTGCTGGACGTTTCCAGTATCGATGTGATGAAGCCGCTGCTGAAGAAACCCAGCGTGGCCATCCTGCGCGATTGCGGTCATGTGCCGATGATCGAACGCCCGGAGGAAACCGCCCGCCTCTACCTGGACTTCCTCCAACAGAACCACGCGCCCGTGGCCGCGTCGAACTGAACGAGGCGAGAAAACAAAAACGGCGCCCGAAGGCACCGTTGTTTGTTGGAGCAAACTCAGAGCTGGATCAGATTCGGAATCTGCACGTCCGGATTGACGTCCTGCTCGTAGTCCACGCCAGCGATCTCGAAACCGAAGAGACGCAGGAACTCGGACTTGTAGCCGGCGAAGTCGGTCAGCTGGTACAGGTTCTCGTTGGTCACCTTGTTCCACAGGTCCTTCACGGTGTCCTGAACGTCCGGCTGCAGCTCCTTGTAATCGGCGCGCAGGCGGCCGTCGGCGTCCAGATGCGGTTCGGCGCCGTACAGGCTTTCACGGAACAGGCCGTCAACCTGCTCGATGCAACCTTCGTGGGTGCCCTTCTCCTTCATCACCTTGAACAGCAGCGACAGGTACAGCGGCATCATCGGGATGGCCGAGCTGGCCTGGGTAACCACGGCCTTGAGCACGGAAACGCGAGCGTCGCCGCCGGTGGCGGCCAGTTTCTCGCGAATGCCCAGGACCTTCTGGTCCAGGTCCTTCTTGGCGGCGCCGATGGAGCCGTTCCAGTACAGGTCGTGGGTGATTTCCTCGCCCAGGTAGGTGAAGGCGGTAGTCTTGGCGCCATCGGCCAGCACACCGGCTTCCTGCAGCGCGTCGATCCACATCTGCCAGTCTTCGCCGCCCATCACCGCTACGGTGTTGGCGATTTCCTCAGGCGTCGCCGGCTCCATCACGCTTTCCTTGATCACTTCCTTGTCGGTGTCCAGACCACGGAAGTTGACGGCCTTGCCGACCGGCTTGAGCACGGAATTGAAGACCTCGCCGGTCTTCGGATGGGTACGGCGCGGAGCGGCCAGGCTGTAGACGACCAGGTCGACCTTGCCCAGGTCCTGCTTGATGGTGTCGATGGTGACTTTCTTCACTTCATCGGAGAAGGCGTCGCCGTTGATGCTGCGCGCGTACAGGCCCTTGGCCTTGGCGAACTTCTCGAAGGCAGCCGAGTTGTACCAGCCGGCGGTGCCCGCCTTGGTCTCGCTGCCGGGGCGCTCGAAGAACACGCCCAGGGTGTCGGCGCCGGCGCCAAAGGCGGCGCTGATGCGCGCGGCCAGGCCGTAGCCGGTGGAGGAACCGATGACCAGGACCTTCTTCGGACCGTTGGCGATGGGGCCGTGCGCCTCGACGTACTCGATCTGTTCCTTGACGTTGGCTTCACAGCCGGTCGGGTGGGTAGTGACGCAGATGAAGCCACGCACGCGCGGTTTGATGATCATGAAAACCTCGGTAGCCAGGTGTCGATTGAACACATTCAGGAACTGGAGACGTCGCGCATTGTAGATGAGACACCTTCGCCGGTGGACTTCTCGGCAAAGATTCGTGACCAATGGGTCAGCAGCACCACGAAACGACCATTCCTGATGAAAATCAGCGGCCTGAAATGAAAGAACCCGCCACAGGGGCGGGTTCCTTGATGCAAGCGGATCAGGCTCAGACGGCCTTTTCCAGCTCCGGTACGGCTTCGAACAGGTCGGCGACCAGGCCGTAGTCGGCCACCTGGAAGATCGGCGCCTCTTCGTCCTTGTTGATCGCAACGATCACTTTCGAGTCCTTCATGCCCGCCAGGTGCTGGATCGCGCCGGAGATGCCGACGGCCACGTACAGCTGCGGAGCGACGATCTTGCCGGTCTGGCCGACCTGCATGTCGTTCGGCACGAAGCCGGCGTCTACCGCTGCGCGGGAAGCGCCAACGGCAGCGCCCAGCTTGTCAGCCAGCGAGTAGAGGATCTTGAAGTTGTCGCCGTTACCCATGCCGCGGCCGCCGGAAACGACGATCTTGGCAGCGGTCAGTTCCGGACGGTCGGACTTGGCCAGTTCTTCGCCGACGAAGGCGGACTTGCCGGCATCAGCCGGGCCGGAAACGGCTTCGACAGCAGCCGAACCACCTTCGGCAGCAGCGGCGTCGAAGCCGGTGCCACGCACGGTGATGACCTTGACGGCAGCCGAGGACTGCACGGTAGCGATGGCGTTGCCGGCATAGATCGGGCGCTTGAAGGTGTCGGCGCTGACCACTTCGATGATCTCGGAGATCTGGTCCACGTCCAGCAGGGCAGCAACGCGCGGCAGGAAGTTCTTGCCGTTGGTGGTGGCGGCGGCCAGCACGTGGCTGTAGCCCTTGCCAAGCTCAGCGATCAGCGGAGCAACGTTCTCCGGCAGCTGGTGAGCATAGGCGGCGTTGTCGGCGACCAGCACCTTGGAAACGCCTGCGATCTTGGCAGCAGCTTCGGCCACGCCACCAACGTTCTGGCCAGCGACCAGCACGGCAATGTCGCCACCGATCTTCTGCGCAGCAGCGACGGTGTTCAGGGTGGCAGCGCCCAGTGCGCCGTTGTTGTGCTCAGCGATTACCAGGATAGCCATCAGATTACTTTCGCCTCGTTCTTCAGTTTCTCGACCAGTTCGGCAACGGACTTGACCTTGATGCCGGCGCTACGGGCAGCCGGAGCTTCGACTTTCACGGTCTTCACGGTGGAAGCGGTGGAAACGCCCAGGGCGTCCGGGGTCACCACGTCCAGCGGTTTCTTCTTCGCCTTCATGATGTTGGGCAGCGACGCGTAGCGCGGCTCGTTCAGGCGCAGGTCGGTCGTGACGATCGCCGGCAGGTTCAGGGCAACGGTCTGCAGGCCGCCGTCGATTTCACGGGTGACGTTGACCTTGTCGCCAGCCACTTCGACCTTGGAGGCGAAGGTGCCCTGGGCGTAGCCGGTCAGCGCAGCCAGCATCTGGCCGGTCTGGTTGTTGTCGCTGTCGATGGCCTGCTTGCCGAGGATGACCAGCTGCGGCTGCTCCTTGTCGACCAGGGCCTTGAGCGACTTGGCGATGGCCAGCGAGCTCAGCTCTTCGTTGGTTTCAACCAGGATGGCGCGGTCAGCACCCAGAGCCAGCGCGGTACGCAGTTGCTCCTGGGCAGCGGTCGGGCCGACGGAGACCGCAACGATCTCGGTGACGACGCCTTTCTCTTTCAGGCGGACGGCCTCTTCCACGGCGATTTCGCAGAAGGGGTTCATGGACATCTTGACGTTGGCGAGATCGACGCCGGAGTTGTCCGCCTTGACGCGGACCTTGACGTTATAGTCAACCACTCGTTTGACAGCTACAAGAACCTTCATGGATTCCTCGTTATTCTCCGGTGAATAGGAATGTCGCCAGACAGGCCTGGCAGGTAGTGCACGCCATCTGCGACTACATCCAGCGCAACGCGACCGCAAAACCGCAGGTATCTTGACCGCATCGACCGGGCGGGTCAATACACGAAAATACCCCTTCATAAGCCGCGGACCCCGATTCTATCAGGGTTACGCGCGATTCAAACAAACGTTTGTATTGTGTTGGATAAAGGGTTTAGATATAGCAACAGGTCTAGCTATAATGCGCCCCGCTCTTACTGGGTGGGGGCACGCCCATCCCAATACCTACAAAATACCCAGAGCCTTGATTCAGGAGAGATCGATAGTGGAACGCGAATTTATGGAATTCGACGTCGTCATCGTCGGCGCCGGCCCTGCCGGTCTGTCCGCCGCATGCCGACTGAAGCAGAAGGCCGCCGACGCGGGTCAGGAAATCAGCGTCTGTGTGGTCGAGAAGGGTTCCGAAGTGGGCGCCCACATTCTCTCGGGCGCCGTGTTCGAGCCCCGCGCGCTGAACGAGCTGTTCCCCAACTGGAAGGAACTCGAAGCGCCGCTCAACACCCCCGTCAAGCGCGACGACATCTATGTGCTCAAGGGCGCAGAAGCAGCAACCAAGGTGCCGAACTTCTTCGTGCCCAAGACCATGCACAACGAAGGCAACTACATCATCTCCCTGGGCAACCTGTGCCGCTGGCTGGCCCAGCAGGCCGAGGGCCTGGGCGTCGAGATCTACCCGGGCTTCGCCGCCCAGGAAGCGCTGATCGACGAGAATGGCGTGGTGCGCGGCATTGTCACCGGCGACCTGGGCGTCGACCGCGAAGGCAATCCGAAAGAGGGTTACTACACCCCGGGCATGGAACTGCGGGCCAAGTACACCCTGTTCGCCGAAGGCTGCCGTGGCCACATCGGCAAGCAGCTGATCAAGAAGTACAAGCTCGACAGCGAAGCCGACGCCCAGCACTACGGCATCGGCATCAAGGAAATCTGGGACATCGATCCGGCCAAGCACGAGCAGGGCCTGGTGGTGCACACCGCCGGCTGGCCGCTGAACGACGACAACCCGGGCGGCTCCTTCCTTTATCACCTGGAGAACAACCAGGTGGTGGTCGGCCTGATCATCGACCTGTCCTACACCAACCCGCACCTGTCCCCGTTCGACGAATTCCAGCGCTACAAGCACCACCCGGTGATCAAGCAGTACCTGGAAGGTGGCAAGCGCGTGGCCTACGGCGCTCGCGCCATCTGCAAGGGCGGCCTGAACTCGCTGCCGAAGATGGTCTTCCCCGGCGGCGCACTGATCGGTTGCGACCTGGGCACCCTGAACTTCGCCAAGATCAAGGGCAGCCACACCGCCATGAAGTCCGGCATGCTGGCCGCCGACTCGGTGGCCGAAGCGCTGTTCGCCGGCCGCGAAGGCGGCGACGTGCTGAACGACTACGTCGATGCCTTCAAGGGCAGCTGGCTGTACGACGAACTGTTCCGCAGCCGTAACTTCGGCGCGGCGATGCACAAGTTCGGCGCCATCGGCGGCGGTGCGTTCAACTTCATCGACCAGAACATCTTCGGCGGCAAGCTTCCGTTCACCCTGCACGATACGACGCCGGACTACGCGACCCTGAAGAAGGCCAGCGAAGCCCCGAAGATCGACTATCCGAAGCCGGACGGCAAACTCAGCTTCGACAAGCTCTCCTCGGTGTTCCTGTCCAACACCAACCATGAGGAAGACCAGCCGATCCACCTGAAGCTGACCGACCCGAACACCCCGATCGAGAAGAACCTGCCGCTCTATGACGAGCCCGCGCAGCGTTATTGCCCGGCCGGCGTGTACGAAGTGGTGAGCAACGACGACGGCAGCAAGCGCTTCCAGATCAACGCCCAGAACTGCGTGCACTGCAAGACCTGCGACATCAAGGATCCGGCCCAGAACATCACCTGGGTTGCCCCGGAAGGCACCGGCGGTCCGAACTACCCCAACATGTAATGGCGTTGGCGGTAACGAAAAAGGCTCCCTCGGGAGCCTTTTTTGCAAGTTCGAAAAAGTTGTAGCGAAGCCGGGATCGAACTACCGGCCGCATTCGGACCGCCAGGTCACGGCTGCGGTGCGATGGGGAAGAACTGCCCCGAACTCCAGACACCCAGCCAGTCAACGCCGTCGATTTCGCGGGGAACCGCCAGTTCCACCAGCTGGTAGAACACATTGCGGTGGATCAGCGCCTCCAGGTTCACCCGCACCAGCACGTAGGGCGACGGCTCCTGGGTCTGCGGGTCCAGCTCGACACGGATCGGGTGCGCGTCATCGGCCACCACCTCGTCCTCGACGTTGGTGGTGAAGCGCAGCACCTGCTGCTCCCCCTCCCCTTCGACCGCCAGGGTGACCGCGACGAAAGGCGCGTCATCGACGGTGATCCCGCACTTCTCCACCGGAGTGACCAGGAAATAGTCGTCGCCGTCGCGGCGGATGATGGTGGAGAACAGCTTCACCATGGGTTTGCGGCCAATCGGCGTGCCCAGGTAATACCAGGTGCCGTCGCGGGCGATGCGCATGTCGATATCGCCGCAGCAATCGGGATTCCACAGATGCACCGGCGGCAGCCCCTTTTCCTTGCTGGCGGGAATCTGCGCCAGCAGGTTGCCGGCCCGGTCCGATTGGGTCTGTGGATCAGTCATTGGTACTCCTCTCGCGTCTTCACCCCCAGCAGGCTGCGGGCATAGTCTTCCAGCGGACGCCCGATCAGGTCTTCGGGGCTGGCATCATAGAATGTCAGAAAACCGCCGCGGCTGCGGATGGTCGCACTGTCCACCAGGTAGCGGTTGTCGGTCTCGATCAGCATCACCTGGATCACGCTGCGGTCACGGCCCACGGCGTTATCGGTGTCTTCATACTGTTCGTAGGTGCCGACATTGTCCTCCCCGCGGGCGAAGCGCGTATACAGCAGATAATTGGCGCCTGCCGCGCGCGCCTCCTGCATGGCGCCCTCGAGCCCCAGCGGGCTCTTGGCCCGGCGCACCCGCGGGAAGTACTGGACGAAGCCGTCGAACGCTTCCTCCGCCACCACATTGGGCCGCGCGTAAGGGTGGCCCGGCGGCACGAAAGGCCCCTGGGCGATGTAGATGAAAGAGTCCTGCTGCAGCCGCCAGTTGGAGGTGCGGCGGGTCTGGCTGTGATCGAGGAAGCCCGCGTCGCGCAGGTAGTAATCGGTGCCGTCGGCCAGGTCACTGGGATTCATGCAGCCGCCCAGGGCGGCGAAGGCAAGGATCAACATCAGGTAGCGCATGGAAAATCTCCGGAGCCGGCGACGAAAAACCGGCATTCGGACAGGCAATGCAGCTTCCGCGCCATCACAGGCCGCGCTGCCATTCCTGGCGCAGGCGCGCACGCTGGGGCTGCTCGATGGCCTGGCGAACCTGAGCGACCAGTTTCGCCTTGTCCGCACCCAACGTGCCCTTGAGCACCAGGTAGTTGGACGCATGGTCGCTGCGGAACACCGTGTCGCGCAGTTCCAGCCCACTCAGCAGGCGCTCGACCTCGACGAACAGCTCGGCCTGGGACAACGGCTGGAAGTCCGGAAAACCCGTGCGGTAGCGCTCCTCGCCGGTCGGGAAACTTACCACCAGGGTGGAAAGAAATTCCGGCTGCGCCTCGTTCATCAGGCGCGCCGAGTTGTCGGCATGCTGGGCGCTCAGCGTGCTGCCGCCCAGGCCATTGAGGATCATTACCGAGCGCCTGATCCCCGCCTCGCCCAGCTTCTGCAAGGCATCCAGCGTCGAGGCGTAGGTCTCGCCCTTGTTCACCCGCGCCAGCACATCGTCGTCGCCGGACTCCGCGCCCACATAAGCCATGCGCAGGCCGGCGTCGGCCAGTTCCTTCAACTCCTCCACCGACTTCTTGCGCAGGTTGCGTGGCAGGCAGTAGCTGGAAACACGATCCACCTCCGGCATGTGTTCGCGGATCGCGCGCAGTATGTTGAGCAGGCGCCGCGTCGGCAGCACCAGCGCATCGCCGTCGGCGAGGAACACCCGCTGGACGATCAGGCGTTCGCCGCAGCGGCGGATTTCCTCCAGCACCTCGGCCTCGTCACGGGCGCGGAATTTCTTCTGCGGCTGGGTGTACATCTCGCAGAAGCCGCACTGGTTCCAGGAACAGCCGTTGGTGACCGGAAGAATCAGCGAGTGCGCCTCGCTCGGCGGCCGGAACACCGGCTCGATGTAGGAAATCGGGAATTCGTTGGGCATGGGCTAATCAGGTTAAGGGCGGTATCAGCCGCCGATGATCTTCATGATGGTGACGCCGCCGGAGAAGGCGACTTCCTGCTTGTCCGCCAGGGCGCGCACCAACAACCGTTGCAAGGCCGGGAGGGCCTGGTGACGCGGCTTGTCCAGCAGGTCGCCGACGTAGTGGCGGTTGCTCGACGACAGGCAGCCATGCAGCCAGCCGGTGGACGACAGGCGCAGGCGCGAACAGGTACGGCAGAACGGCACGCTTTCGTTGGCGATCACGCCAAAGAAGCCCCGCCCTGGCACTTCATAACGCAGCGCGGTGGCATCCACCGGCGCGTCAGCCTGGATATAGGGGTGCCGCTCGCCGATCAACTGCAGCAGCTCGGTCATGCCGATGAATTGCTGGTTGAAGCCGTTCGGGTCGCGGGCCAGGTGGCCCATGCGCATCAGTTCGATGAAGCGCAGCTCGAAGCCGTGCTCCAGGCAGTAGTCCAGCAGCGGCACCACCTGGTCGAGGTTCTGCCCGCGCAGCGGCACCATGTTCAGCTTGATCTTCAGGCCCGCAGCACGAGCCTCGTCGAGCCCCTTCAGCACGGTGGCCAGGCCGCCGCCACGGGCGATGCGCCGAAAGGTCTCTGCGTCCAGGGTATCGAGGGAAACATTCAGGCGGCGGATGCCACAGTCCAGCAGCAGCGGCAGCTTCTTCGACAGCAACTGGCCGTTGGTGGTGATGGCGATGTCCTGCAGGCCCAGGCGGCTGACGCCGTGCAGGAAGGCGTCCAGCTTCGGGCTGACCAGCGGTTCGCCGCCGGTGACGCGTAACCGCTCGATGCCGGCGGCCTCGATCAGGTAGGCCACCCCGCGCACCAGCGATTCGGCGGACAACTCGTCCTGCGCAGCGACCAGACGTTTGCCGTCCGGCACGCAGTAAGTGCAGGCGTAGTTGCACGCGGCGGTCAGGCTGATCCGCAAGTTGCGGAAGCGCCTGCCCTGGCGGTCGACGATCATGCTCGGCTCCGGCGGGGATCACCCGTTCAGTATATCCCCGCCGTCACCTGCCGCCCTGTCGCACGAGCGACGATGGACAGCGCGAATATCGACTCAGGCGGCCGGCGTATCGCCGTCGCGCTTGCGCTTGTTGCCCATGCGCACGCCGATGTCCATGAGGAACTGGAAGAACCCCTCCTGATCCTCCAGCACGTCGCGCCAGAACGGCGAGTGGTACAGCGCCACGGCGCCATGCACCAGCGCCCAGGCTGCGCAGTAGTGGAAGTAGGCCGGCACATCTTCCAGCTTGCCCGCCGCGATGCGTTCCTTGATCAGCTGGCTCAAGCGCTCGAAGTTGGATTCGCGGATCTTGTGCAGCTCCTCGACCATCTCCGGAACCTGGCTGGTTTTCACCACCTTTTCCTCCAGGCGGTCGAACAGGCGGTAGCGCTGCGGATCTCGCATGCGGAACTCGAAGTAGGCGCGCGACAGGCGTTCCTTGTCGCGGGCGACGTCTTCGGAGTGGAACAGGTCGGCCAGATCGCGCTCGTAGTCCAGCATCAGGCGCAGATAGATTTCCGCCTTGGACTTGAAGTGCTTGTAAATGGTGCCTTTGCCGATACCCACGGCATCGGCGATCATTTCGACCGTGACACTGTCTTCGCCCTGTTCGAGGAACAGCTTGAGGGCGGTGTCGAGGATTTCCTGTTCGCGACGACGGAATTCGCGAACCTTGCGCGGCTCTTTCTGCATAAAAAGACTGTTCGGTCAAAAATAGTCAAAATTCGAAGCCGCGTATTATGCCTATTCAGCGCCAAATTGCACGGATCATCCGACATGATTAGCTTTTCCTCCGAGTTTCCCCAACAAACCGGCCTGCGCTATCTGAACCACGCCGCCGTCGCCCCCTGGCCAAAACGCGCCGCAGACGCGGTCGCCGCGTTTGCCCAGGAGAACATCCTGCAAGGCGCCCGCGATTACCCGCAGTGGCTGATCATCGAGAAGCGCCTGCGCGAGCGACTGATGCGCCTGGTGAATGCCCAGACCACCGGCGACATCGCGCTGGTGAAGAACACTTCAGAGGCTCTGTCGTTCGTCGCCTTCGGACTCGACTGGCGCGCCGGCGACCAGGTGGTGATCAGCGACCAGGAATTCCCTTCCAACCGCGTCGTCTGGGAAGCGCTGAAGCCGCGCGGCGTGGAAGTCATCCAGGTGAGCCTGGACGGCGAAGACCCGGAAGGCGACCTGCTGGCCGCCTGCACCCCGCGCACGCGATTGCTGTCGATCAGCGCGGTGCAGTACGCCAGCGGCCTGCGCATGGACCTGGAGCGCCTTGGCGCCGGCTGCCGCCAGCGCGGCGTGCTGTATTGCATCGATGCCATTCAGCAATTGGGCGCCCTGCCCTTCGACGTCCAGGCCTATGACTGCGCCTTCGCCATGGCCGACGGGCACAAATGGATGCTCGGTCCGGAGGGCCTGGGCGTGTTCTATTGCCGCGCCGCCGAGCGCGAGCAACTGGCGCTGCAGGAATACGGCTGGCACATGCTGGAAAACGCCGGCAACTACGACCTGGCCGACTGGCAGCCGGCGCGCAGCGCGCGGCGCTTCGAGTGCGGCAGTCCGAACATGCTGGGCGCCGTGGCGCTGGAAGCCAGCCTGAGCCTGCTGGAAGAAGTCGGCATGGGGACGGTAGGCGAACTGGTGCAGGCACGCGTCCAGCAGTTGCAGGAGGGTCTGGGGCGTATCGACGGTGCTTCGCTGCACAGCCCGCAGGATCCGGCCCGTCGTGCCGGCATCCTGACCTTCAGCCTGGCCGGCTGGGACAACACCCGTCTGCTGGAGCGCCTGCGCGCCGAGCAGGTGGTATGCATCCAGCGTGGCGCCGGCATCCGCTTCTCGCCGCACTTCTACACCAGCGAGGTGGTGATCGAGGAAACCCTGGGGCTGATCAAGGCTCTGGCGGGCCAATAACGCAGGCGCGACCGAGAAAGCTGCTCAGCCCGGTGTGATGTATTCCAAATCCGTTTAAAAAACACCGGGCACCCTGTGGCAGCCGCCGCATCTTGGCCAATACTTGTAGATACCGGTGCGCGGCATCTCCCCCCAAGTGCCCCGCCGGTGAAGGCACCGAGGATCGCGTGCCTTATTGTTACACTCCTAATGGTCTTGACCCGGATTCATCCCCCAGAACCCGGGTTTTTTTTGCGCGCAGGAAATGTATCCGCGCTGACGCAATCAGCTGGCGAGCGGGAACAGGCGACGGAAGTTGGCAGTGGTCTGCTCGGCCAGGGTCTCGAAGCCCACCCCGCGCAGCACGGCCAGATACTCGGCCACGTCGCGCACGTACTCGGGCAGGTTCGGCTTGCCACGGTGGGGAACCGGCGCGAGATAGGGTGAATCGGTCTCCACCAGCAGGCGATCCACCGGCACCTGGCGCGCCACTTCGCGCAGTTGCTCGGCATTGCGGAAGGTGACGATGCCCGACAGCGAGATGTAGAAGCCGATATCCAGCGCCGCCTTGGCCATCTCCCAGTCCTCGGTGAAGCAGTGCAGCACACCGGCCTGCGGCAGCGCCGCCTCCCGCAGCAGCGCCAGGGTGTCGGCGCGGGCTTCGCGGGTATGCACGATGACCGGCTTGCCGGTGACCCTGGCGGCCTCCAGGTGCAGGCGGAAGGCTTCCTGTTGGAGTTCCGCGGCTTCGGGCTCGTAGTGATAGTCCAGGCCGGTTTCACCGATGGCCACTACGCGCGGGTGGCTCAGCTCGCCCAGCAGCCAGTCCAGCGCCGGCGCCGCACCGGGTTCCAGGTCCAGCGGATGGACCCCCACCGAGCAATGCACATCGGCATAGCGATCGGCCAGGTCCTTCACGGCACTGGCGTTGTCAGCACTCACGCCGATGCACAGGAACTGGCTGACGCCACGTGCTCGTGCGGCGTCCAGCGCTGCATCCAGCGAGCCGTCGTGGGCGGCGAGATCGAGACGATCGAGGTGGCAGTGGGAATCGACCAGCATGAAGACACTCTCCGAAAAATGACGAAGCGCCCCATCGGGCGCTTCGTGCGTGCAGCATGTACAGGCTATGAATTCTACATGGTATGGGTCGGACGGTCCGACTTCAGCGCGCCGGCGAGGTAGGTCTCGATCTTGTTGCGCGCGGTGTTGTCGCCATCGTTGAATTGCACGCCGATACCGGCGGCGCGGTTGCCCTGGGCGCCCTTCGGAGTGATCCAGACCACCTTGCCGGCGACCGGGATCTTCTCCGGCTCATCCATCAGGTTGAGCAGCATGAAGACCTCATCGCCCAGCTTGTAGGTCTTGTTGGTCGGAATGAACAGCCCACCGTTGCGGATGAACGGCATGTAGGCGGCATACAGCACGGATTTGTCCTTGATGGTCAAAGACAGGATTCCGTTACGCGGACCCAGATTTGGTGGCAAGCTCATTCAGCTGTCCTGGCAGATTTTTCCGATGGCCGGATTCTAGCCCGGCCCGGGGAGACTTGCCCACTGTACGAGCAAGGCTTCGAGAAGCAAGGCACGGTTGAGGTTGGCTTTATTGAGGACTTTCTGCCGTTGCAGCAGCAGCCAGTCCTGCATCGCCAGCACCTTGGGCTGTGTCGACTTCTCGGCGAGGTACTGCACCACCTTGCGCATGTCGGTCAGGCCCAGCCCTTCTTCGTCGCGGGCCAGCTGGTAGCGCAGGATCAGCAGCGACCAGTCGCAGAACCAGTCGAACAGCAGGGTCAAGGGTACGGCATTCCAGCTTTCCGCCAGCTGACCTGGGGCAACCTGTTGCTTGAGCAGCTTCTTCACGCCATCTACCACCTGAGCTCGCTGCTCGCGCACGCCCTGCCCCTGCAGGCGCAACGCGGTCAGCGGCGAGCCGCTGGCCAGTACCAGCAACTCGTCCAGCGCCTCCACCGACTCATCGGGCAGCGACGCCGCCAGCCAGGCGCGGGCCTGCTCGGCGGTTGGCTGCGGGCACGCCTGCTGCACGCAGCGGCTCTTGATGGTCGGCAGCAGGCGGCTGGGCTGGTGGCTGATCAGCAACAGCACGGTATCGCCGGAAGGTTCTTCCAGGCTCTTCAGCAGCGCGTTGGCGGCATTCAGGTTCATGGCCTCGGCCGGCTCCAGCAACACCACCTTGCGCCCGCCCAGCTGCGCGGTCTGCACCACGAAGCCCACCAGCTCGCGGACCTGATCGACGCGGATGGGTTTTTCCGCCTCTTCCGGCTCCAGCAGGAAGAAATCCGGATGGGTGCCGGCAGCGAGCAACAGGCAGGCCTTGCACTGCCCACACGCCTTGCCGCCCTCAGGGCGCTGGCAAAGCAGGAAATGCACGAGGTTCTCAGCCAGCACGCGCTTGCCAATGCCGGCCGGACCGTGCAGCAGGTAGGCGTGGGCGTGGCGCGGACGGCTGCTGAGCTGCTGCCAGAGGCCCTGCTGCCAGGGATAGATGTCAGCCATTCAGGCGCTCCAGCAGGGTCGGCAGCAACTGGTCCAGATCATGCTGCACTTCGGCCAGCGATTGCGCGGCATTGAGGATGTGATAGCGCGCAGGCTCCGCGCGGGCGCGATCCAGATAGGTATTGCGTACCGCGTCGAAGAAGGTGCGGCCCTCCTGCTCGAAGCGGTCCAGCCGGCCGCGGGCGGCGGCGCGGGACAGGCCGATTTCCACCGGCAGGTCGAAGACCAGGGTCAGGTCCGGACGCAGGCCGCCCTGGACGAAACTTTCCAGTTGCGCGATGCGCTCCACCGGCAGGCCACGGCCGCCTCCCTGGTAGGCGTAGGTGGCGTCCGTGAAGCGATCACAGAGCACGACGGCGCCACGCGCCAGGGCCGGGCGGATCACCCCGGCGATGTGCTGGGCACGGGCTGCGAAAACCAGCAGCAGCTCGGTATCCACCGCCATCTTTTCATCGCTCGGGTCCAGCAGCAGTTCGCGGATGCGCTCGGCCAGCGGCGTGCCGCCGGGTTCGCGAGTCAGCTGGACCTCGATGCCGCGCTCGCGCAGACGCTCGGCCAGGTACTCGCGGTTGGTGCTCTTGCCCGCGCCTTCGGGGCCTTCCAGGGTGATGAACAGGCCGGTCACTCGGCTCACTCCTTGTGTTGTCGGGCTACTGCGCCGCAGGGGTGTCTGCGGCGGGAGCGTCGGCGTCCGGCATCGGCGCCGGCAGCGGAACGGGCGCCGGGCTGGATCGGTAATCGGCGCGGCGCTTGATCTGGAACTCCTGGACGGCCTTGTTGTGGTCGTCGAGGTTGTCGGAGAAGGTGTGGCTGCCATCGCCGCGGGCGACGAAATACAGGCTCTGCCCCGCCGCCGGGTTGAGCGCGGCGTGGATAGCTTCACGGCCGGGCAGCGCGATGGGCGTCGGCGGCAGGCCGGCGACCACGTAGGTGTTGTAGGGCGTGGGCGTACGCAGGTCGGCACGGGTGATCTTGCCGGCGTAGCGTTCGCCCATGCCGTAGATGACGGTCGGGTCGGTCTGCAGCAGCATGTTCTTCTGCAGGCGACGCACGAAGACGCCGGCGATCTGGCCGCGTTCCTGGGGCACGCCGGTTTCCTTTTCCACCAGCGAGGCCATGATCAGCGCTTGGTAGGAGTCCTTGTAGGGCAGGTCGTCGCTGCGCTTGTCCCACTCCTCCGCCAGGATGCTGTCCATGCGCTGGTAGGCGTGCTTGAGGATGTCGACATCCTTGGTGCCGCGGACGAAGCGGTAGGTATCGGGGAAGAAGCGACCTTCCGGGAAGACGCCCGGCTTGCCCAGCTTCGCCATGACCTCGGCATCGCTGAGCCCGGTCAGGGTCTGCTCCAGCTTGGGCTGGCGGGCGAGCAGTTCGCGCACCTGGTGGAAGTTCCAGCCCTCGACCAGGGTCAGGCCGTACTGCACAACGTCTCCCTCGCGCCACAGGTCGAGCAACTGGGCGGCGGTCATGCCCGGCGTCAGGCGGTATTCGCCGCTGTGCAACGCCTCGCCGGCCAGGTTGAAGCGCCAGTACAGGCGCAGCCAGAATCCGCCGTGCAGGATGTTCTCGTCTTCCAGACGGGTCAGCAGCCGGCCAGGGGTGGCGCCGCTGGGAGCATCCAGCAGACGCTCTTCGGTGAGCTGGAGGGGCTGCTGCAGAGCACGGTGCTGCTCCCAGGCCGCCAGGCCCAGCACGAGCCCGGCCAGCAGCAGGCCGCCTTCCAGCAGCACCAGCAATTTGCGCATCACGTATCAGGAATCCAGAAGTTCGCGGAGTTGGCCCTGCAGTTTACGGGTCAGCGGCCCGACCGGCCAAGCGAACTCGGCCACGCCGCGCACCGGCCAGATACCGTAGAGGCTGTTGCAGAGAAAGACCTCGTCGGCCTGCGCCAGTTCGCCGTGCTCGATGTCGCGGACGATGACCGGCAAACCCAGGTCGCGGGCGCGCTCGAGGATTTCCGCGCGCATCACGCCGGCGACGCCACAGCGGCTGAGCTCGGCCGTGAGCAGCTCGCCCTGCTTCACCAGGAACAGGTTGCTGAACACACCTTCGACGATGCGCCCGGAAACATCGCGCATCAATCCTTCGGCGAAGGCCGGGTCGCTCCACTCGGCGCGGGCCAGGACCTGCTCCAGGCGGTTGAGGTGCTTGAGTCCCGCGAGCAGCGGCTGCTCAGCCAGTCGAGTGGCGCAGGGGAAGAGCGTGACGCCCTCCTCGCGATGCTTCGCCGGGTAGGCCGGCGCGGGCGAAGCCAGCAGCACGCGACGCACCCGGGCATCGGCCTGCGGCGCATAGCCACGCGCGCCTTCGCCACGGGTCAGCATCAGCTTGGCGACGCCGTCGCCGAGCTGCGCGGAGAAACGCAGGAGTTCGTCTTCGACGAGATCGAGAGAGACGGGCAGGGACAGGCGCCGAACGCCCTCCTCCAGCCTCGCCCGATGACGTGCCAGCAGGCGCGGACGGCCTGCGGACACGCGGATGGTCTCGAACAGCCCGTCGCCGTAGGCCAGCCCGCGATCACGCGCGGACAGCACCTCGGCGCTCTGGCCGTCGACCCAGTTCAGCATCAGCCGTGGAACCGGCGGAACACCAGGGAGCCGTTGGTGCCACCGAAGCCGAAGGAGTTGGACAGGGCGACCTCGATCGGGCGCTCCTTGGCGTGATGGGCGACCAGGTCGAGGTCGCAGCCTTCGCTGGGGTTGTCCAGGTTGATGGTCGGCGGAGCTACCTGGTCACGCAGCGCGAGCACGCAGAAGATTGCCTCGACCGCACCGGCGGCACCCAGCAGGTGACCGGTCATGGACTTGGTGGAGCTCATCGACAGCTGGTAGGCGTGGTCGGCGAAGATCGACTTCACCGCCGAGATTTCCGCGATGTCGCCAGCCGGCGTCGAGGTCCCGTGGGCGTTGATGTAGTCGACCTGCTCGGGGTTCAGCCCGGCGTCGCGCAGCGCGGCTTTCATGCAGCGCGCGGCGCCAGCGCCGTCTTCCGGCGGGGCAGTCATGTGGAAGGCATCACCGCTCATGCCGAAGCCAACGACCTCAGCGTAGATGCGTGCGCCGCGCGCCTTGGCGTGCTCCAGCTCTTCCAGTACCAGCGCGCCGGCGCCATCGGAGAGCACGAAGCCGTCGCGATCCTGGTCCCACGGGCGGCTGGCCCTGGTCGGCTCGTCGTTGCGGGTGGACAGCGCGCGAGCGGCGCCGAAGCCGCCCAGGCCAAGACCACAGGCCGCCATTTCGGACCCGCCGGCCACCATCACGTCAGCATCGCCGTAGGCGATATTGCGCGCGGCCATGCCGATGTTGTGGGTGCCGGTGGTGCAGGCGGTGGTGATGGCGTAGTTGGGACCCTGCAGACCGAGGTTGATCGACAGGAACCCGGAAACCATGTTGATGACCGAGCCAGGCACGAAGAACGGCGAAATGCGCCGCGGGCCCTGCTCGAACAGCGAACGACAGGTGTTCTCGATGTTGGTGAGGCCGCCGATGCCGGAACCAATGGCAACGCCGATGCGCTCGCGGTTGGCGTCGGTGACTTCCAGGCCGGAATCACGCACCGCCTGGTAGCTGGCGGCGAGGCCGTACTGGATGAACAGGTCGAGTTTGCGAGCTTCCTTGGCGGACATGTATTGCTCGACGTCGAACCCTTTCACCGAGCCGCCGAAACGGGTGGCAAAGGCGGACAGATCCATGTGTTCGATCGGGGCGATACCGCTGCGCCCGGCGAGAATGCCTTCCCAACTGCTCGGCACATCCACACCCAGGGGCGACAACATTCCCATGCCAGTGATGACTACGCGTCTACGCGACACTGTGACTTCCTCTCATGTATTTCACGGCAATAACGCCGGCAGATGCCGGCGTTAAAGAAAAGCCGCACGCCTTTGCAGGCCGTGCGGCTTCTTTCGTCGGGGAACCGACGACTACGTCTTATGCCTGGTGGGCAACGATGTAGTCGATGGCTTCCTGAACGGTGGTGATCTTCTCGGCTTGCTCGTCGGGGATTTCGGTCTCGAATTCCTCTTCCAGAGCCATCACCAGCTCAACGGTGTCAAGGGAGTCGGCGCCCAGGTCTTCGACGAAGGAAGCGCTGTTGGTGACTTCTTCTTCCTTAACGCCGAGTTGCTCAGCAACGATCTTCTTGACGCGTTCTTCGATGGTGCTCATACCTTGTTTTCACTCCTATGGACAATCCGTACAGCTGGGCTGCGGGTAAGTGTATAGAAAGGGTTTTCTGCATTTCAAGCTGAACGCTGACGCCCCTTCCCGGCGACCCAGATGCTCTGTCTATTCCAGCGCGAACGCTTGGAGAATTTTAGACAGCGCTTATGACATCGCCACGAAGGAACTCGTCACATCAGCTCATGTACATTCCGCCATTCACCGGTACCGTGGCACCCGTAACATAAGCTGCGCCCTCGGAAGCGAGGAATGCTACCACTTTGGCGATCTCTTCGGCTTGTCCCAGTCGACCCAGGGGAATCTGGCCGAGCAGCGCTTCACGCTGGGCCTCGGGCAGTTCGCGGGTCATGTCGGTGTCGATGAACCCCGGAGCTACCGCGTTGACAGTGATAGCACGGGAACCCACTTCGCGCGCCAGGGCGCGGGTGAAGCCTTCCAGGCCGGCCTTGGCCGCGGCATAGTTGGTCTGGCCGGCATTGCCCATGGCACCGACAACGGAGCCGATATTGATGATGCGACCCCAGCGCGCCTTGGTCATGCCCCGCAGGACGGCTTTCGACAGACGGTAGAGGCTGTTGAGGTTGGTGTTGACCACATCGAACCACTCGTCGTCTTTCATGCGCATCAGCAGGTTATCGCGGGTGATACCTGCGTTATTGACGACGATGGCCGGTGCGCCGGATTCCTTCTGGATAGCTTCGACAACGGCGGTCACGGACTCGTCGTTGGAGACGTCCAGGACCATGCCGGAACCCTGGATACCGTTTTCCTTGAGGTACTCGGAAATCTTCTGTGCGCCGGACTCGCTGGTAGCGGTGCCGACCACGGTGGCACCCATGCGACCCAGTTCCAGTGCGATGGCCTGGCCAATACCACGGCTCGCGCCGGTAACCAGGGCAACCTTACCTTGCAGACTCATGCCTTATCTCCTGTTCAAGCCAGAGCCGCGCGGGCTGCGCCGAAGGCGTCCGCGGAGTCCAGGTTGTGGGTGGTCACGCCCTTGGCGCAACGCTTGTTCAAACCAGCCAGCACCTTGCCCGGGCCGCATTCGACCAGGTCGGTGACGCCTTTGTCGGCCAGCAGCTGCACGCTCTCGACCCAGCGGACCGGGCTGTACAGCTGCGCCAGCAGGTCGCGCTTGAGCGCGGCCAGATCGGCCGGAACCTGCGCGGTGACGTTCTGCACCAGGGCGATCTGCGGCATCTGCCACTGAACGGCTTCGACAGCCTCGGCGAAACGCTCGGCAGCTGGGCGCATCAGCTCGCAGTGCGACGGCACGCTCACCGGCAGCGCAACGGCACGCTTGGCGCCACGCGCCTTGCAAGCCTCGATGGCGCGCTCGACGGCCTTGGCCGCACCGGCGATCACCACCTGACCGGGTGCGTTGAAATTCACGGCGCTGACCACTTCGCCCTGCGCCGCTTCGGCGCAGGCGGCGAGCACATCAGCGTCTTCGAGACCGAGGATGGCAGCCATGCCGCCAGTGCCGGCAGGAACGGCTTCCTGCATCAGCTGGCCGCGGCGCTCCACCAGCTTCACCGCATCGGCGAAAGCCAGGCTGCCGGCGGCGACCAGTGCGGAGTACTCACCGAGGCTATGGCCGGCGACATAGGCCGGCTGCACGCCACCTTCGGACTGCCACAGGCGCCACAGCGCGATGGAGACAGCAAGGATGGCGGGCTGGGTCTTGTCGGTCTGGTTCAGGCGCTCTTCCGGACCTTCCTGCACCAGGGCCCAGAGGTCATAACCCAGGGCGGCGGAAGCTTCGGCGAAGGTGTCGCGAACGATGGCGTGCTGGGCACCCAGCTCGGCGAGCATGCCGAGCGACTGCGAGCCTTGACCGGGAAATACGAAGGCGAGGGATGCGGACATTGCAACAGGTCCCTTTTGTCTGTGTCGTCAGATGGATAACGCCGGCGAGAGCCTGGCGCATTGAACTGACAGTTGGATGACGGTCTGACGACCGCGGTCACATTAGGGTCTGTTGACGTTTCGCCGCAAGCCGCGTTGCCGCGGCCGCATCGAAACGCCAACAGCCCCTGTCAGAGCAGATGCTCCAGACGGCCATGCAGCCGCTGGGGCAGATTCTCGCGAACTTCCAGCAGCGCGCGACGCAGGGCGCTCTGGATGCCCTCCTCTTTCGCGCTGCCGTGGCTCTTCACCACGATGCCCTGCAAACCGAGGAAACTCGCGCCATTGTGCTGCGACGGAGTCAGGTCGCCGCGCAGTCGGCGCAGGAAGGGCATCGCCATCAGACCGACCGCCTTGGCCGGCAGGCTGGAGTTGAACAGCTCTTCCAGACGCGCCGCGACCATCGCCGCCAACCCTTCGCTGGACTTGAGCAGGATGTTGCCGACGAATCCGTCGCACACCACCACATCGGCCAGCCCGCGATAAAGACCGTCGCCTTCGATGTAGCCGATGTAATTCAATCCCTGCGCCTGCTGCAGGAGACTGGCCGCCAGCTTCACCTGCTGGTTGCCCTTGATGTCTTCGGTGCCGACATTCAGCAGGGCAACCCGTGGGTTGCTCTTGCCCAGCGCTTCCGCCGCCACGGCGCCCATGACCGCAAATTGATAGAGGTGCTCGGCGCTGCAATCGACATTGGCGCCCAGGTCGAGCAGATGGCAGTGACCATTCTGCGTCGGCACGGCCGTCACCATCGCCGGACGGTCGATGCCGGGCAAGGTTTTCAACAGGTAGCGGGACAGCGCCATCAGCGCACCGGTATTACCGGCACTGACGCAGGCATGAGCCTTGCCATCCCGAACCAGTTCGAGGGCAACACGCATGGAGGAATCGGGCTTGCCACGCAACGCCTGGGACGGACGCTCGTCCATCGTGACGATTTCGCTGGCGTGGTGGACATGAAGACGCTGGCGCTCGACCGGGGAAAGGCCGCGCAGGTGTTCTTCTATCAGAGGAGCCTGGCCGACGAGGACCAGCTGGAGGGAAGCATATTCGGCCAGGAAGGAAATGCAGGCCGGAACAATGCAGTGGGGACCGTAGTCCCCACCCATTGCATCAATCGCGATGATTGGTGCGGACAAAGATTACTCGTCAGAGCCTTTGTCTACGACCTTGCGGCCGCGATAGAAACCGTCCGGGGACACGTGGTGGCGCAGGTGAACTTCACCGGTGCTCTTTTCCACGGACAGAGCGTTCGCGTCCAGGGCGTCGTGCGAACGACGCATGTCACGAGCGGAACGGGATTTTTTGTTCTGCTGAACAGCCATGATTGATTAACTCCTAAACGTTTGGGTCACGCTTCAACTGCGCCAGTACGCTGAACGGATTGGGCCGCTCTTCGACGTTCTCGCTCGGTTCGGGCGCTGTAGCGTATCCCACCGGCTGCTGGCAATCCTCAGGGTCATGGACCGGCACGATGGGCAAGGCGAGCAGCAACTCGTCCTCAGCCAGCGAGGTCAGGTCGATGGGGTCATCCCCCACTTCCAACGCATCGTAGCCACTGGGCAGATCATCGATCGACTTGCCTTCCGGGATGATGACGTAATCATACTCACCACCCACATGGAATTTGGCCGGCTCGAGACAGCGCTGGCATACCATGCTCACCTCGCCATTGAGCTCGACGTGCATGACCGCCAGTTTCTGCTGATCACGGAAGAAGGAAAACTTCGCGTGAACATCGCCTTCACTGCTGGTCAGTTGCTCGCTGAGACGTGCCATCTTGGCGATCGGCAGCACACCCTCGAGGGTGGCGGCGCGCTCTACCAATTTGCGCGGATCAACGTGAGGTGGTATCGGTCCATTCAACATAAGCGCGCCATTATAGGGATGCACCCGAAGCTGTCAAAGGAAATTAGCCATAAACCGCTGTATGGACAGCCCTTTTCGCTAGAATCGCAGCGACGCTCCGAAGGAATTCTCCATGCTGCCCCTGATCCTTGCCTCCAGCTCGCCCTACCGCCGCGAATTGCTGCAGCGCCTGCGCCTGCCGTTCGAATGCGCCAGTCCCGACATCGACGAATCCCCACTGCCCGGCGAGGGTGCCGAACAACTGGTGCGCCGGCTGGCGGAAAACAAGGCGCGCGCACTGGCCCAGCGTTACCCCGCCCACCTGATCATCGGCTCGGACCAGGCCGCCGTGAATGGCAGCCGGATTCTCGGCAAACCTCACGACATCGGGCGCGCTACCGAGCAACTGATGGACGCCAGCGGCAAGAGCGTCAGCTTCCTCACCGGAATCTGCCTGCTCAACAGCCAGAGCGGAGAAGCCCAGATCGATTGCGTGCCTTTTACCGTACACTTCCGCAACCTCGACGAAGCGCGCATCCGCCGCTACCTCGAAGCCGAACAACCCTTCGACTGCGCCGGCAGCTTCAAGGCCGAGGGCCTGGGCGTCAGCCTGTTCCGCTCCACCGAGGGTGAAGACGCCACCAGCCTGGTCGGCCTGCCACTGATCCGTCTGGTCGACATGCTGCTGGCCGAGCAGGTACAGATTCCCTGATCGATGCCCCACGGAACGCAAAGGCCCGGCAATCGCCGGGCCTTTTTCCTTCCTTATATAAGGAAGCACATATAAGGAAGCACATTCAGCGCAGGATCGGACCCTGCCAACCCATCCACATCGCCATGCGCTCGGCGACGCTCGCACCCAGCTTCTTGGTGAAGCGGTCGAAGGCGGTTTCCTGGACGGTGTAGTCCACGATTTCCTTCTCCTTGATGATCTCGCGCGCCACGTAGCTCGAACTGCCCAGGCCATCGATCAGGCCCAGTTGCAGCGCCTGCTCACCAGACCAGATCAGACCGGAGAACAACTCCGGATGGTCCTTGTCCTTCAGGCGATCGCCGCGCCCCTTCTTCACCACATCGATGAACTGCTTGTGCGTGGTATCCAGAACCTGCTGCCAGAAGGCCGTTTCATCCGGCTTCTGCGGCTGGAACGGGTCAAGGAAGGCCTTGTGCTCGCCCGAGGTATAGATGCGACGGTCCACACCCAGCTTCTCCATGGTGCCGACGAAGCCGAAAGTCGCCGCCGTTACACCGATGGAACCGACCAGACTGGCCTTGTCGGCGTAGATCTCGTCGGCAGCACTGGCGATGTAATAGGCACCGGAAGCACCCAGATCACTGATGACCGCGTAGACCTTGATATCCGGATGCTCGCCGCGCAGCCGCTTGATTTCATCGTAGACATAGCCGGACTGCACAGGGCTGCCGCCGGGACTGTTGATACGCAGGACGATGCCCTTGGTGCCGGCGTCCTCGAACGCGGAACGCAGCGCACCAACGATATTGTCGGCGCTGGCCGCCTCGTTGTCGGCGATCATGCCTTTCACTTCGATCAGCGCCGTATGGCTGGCACTGCGCGACGCGGACTTGGAGAGGCCGCTGAACGGACTGAACAGCGCCAACGCACCGAACAGGTAAACGAAAGTCAGCAACTTGAAGAAAATACCCCAGCGACGCGACCGGCGCTGCTCCTGGACACCGGCCAGCACGGCCTTCTCCAGCAACTTCCAGCTCTTGTCGTCGCCTGCCGTGGCTTGTGCAGCCTTGCTATCGTCCGCCTTCCATTCATCCGACATCAGTTGCCTACCTCAAGCAGCGGTTTGACCGAACGCCCGGCGAGCCAGGCGCGCAATTCATTGAAATGATTCACTTCCAGCGCCGGAGCATATTCCCGAAGGATCTCCAGCGACTGCGCACCATAACCCACCGCCACCGAATCCATGCCGGCGCGGCGCGCCATTTCCAGATCGAAGGGCGAATCGCCCACCATCAACGCATCGCGAGCATCAACCCGGCAATGCTGGAGAATCTCGCGCAGCATGCGCGGGTCCGGCTTGCTCGCCGACTCATCGGCGGCGCGGGTAATGTCGAAGAAATCCGTCCAGCCCTGCCCCGCCAGCACGCGATCCAACCCTCGGCGATTCTTGCCGGTGGCCACCGCCAACTGGTAACCCGCCTCGCGAAATTCAGCCATCGCCTCGGCGACCCCCGGAAAAAGCGGCGAAGGCTGCACTTCCAGGCTCAGATAGTGGTCGCCGTAGTCGCGGCGGAAGCGATCCAGCGGCTCGCCCTCTTCCACTTCCGGGTACAGCGTCTGGATAGCCTCAGGCAGCCCCAGGCCAATGATGCCCTTGATGGCCGCCTCGCTACGTTCCGGCAGACCGGAACCCATTGCAGCGACCCGCATCGCCTCGACGATACGACCGATGGAATCCACCAACGTGCCATCCCAGTCGAAGATCAGCAGGGAATACTCACGCATCCAGACGCTCCACGGTACGCTGCCAGACCTCGTCTACCGGCGCTTCCAGCTCGAGCACAGCACCATCAGGCAAGGGCACCCGCAGGTATGCCGAGTGCAGGAACAGGCGCTTGCCGCCCAACTCGCGAATCTCGCGGGAGAAATCTTCGTCGCCGTACTTGGGGTCGCCGGCAATGGAGTGGCCAGCATGCTTGGCGTGCACACGAATCTGATGAGTACGACCGGTGATCGGGCGCGCCTCCACCAGGGTGGCGAAGTCGCAGAAGCGGCGCAGCACCTTGAACTCGGTCAGCGCTTCCTTGCCCTCGGGGTTCACTTCCACCACGCGCTCGCCGGAGCGCAGGTTGTTCTTGAGCAGCGGCACGGCGATCTGCTTCTTCGCCGCCGGCCAGTTACCGCGCACCAGAGCGTGGTAGCGCTTGTCGACGATGCGCTCGCCACGCAGGGCGTCGTGCAGATGGCGCAGCATGCTGCGCTTCTTGGCGATCATCAGCAGACCGGAAGTGTCGCGATCCAGGCGATGCACCAGCTCCAGGTCCTTGCACTCCGGGCGCAACTGACGGAAAGCCTCGATGACGCCGTAATTCAGCCCGCTACCGCCATGCACGGCGATCCCCGTGGGCTTGTTCACCACGATCAGCGCCTTGTCTTCGAAGACGATGGCAGCTTCCAGGCGCTCCAGCAGCCCCTGGGCCAGCGGCACCGGCTCGTCACGCTCGGCCAGGCGCAGCGGCGGCACGCGCACCACGTCGCCCGCCTGCAGCTTGTATTCGGGCTTGATGCGGCCTTTGTTAACCCGCACCTCACCCTTGCGCAGGATGCGGTAGATCAGGGTCTTGGGCACGCCCTTGAGCTGGGTGCGGAGGAAATTGTCGATTCGTTGGCCGGCATACTCCGGCGCGACTTCAAGCAGCTGAACGCCGGAAGTCGGAGGGGCGGGATTCGTCATCCGGATATAATAACAATTTTTCATTCAATTGAAGCACTTAATCATTGCTGCTATATTCGGGAGGCCGCCAAAAGTGGCCAGGTCTGCGGATGTTCGCGCAATCGCCATCCCCAACCGCCTGCAAACACATTGAACGGACACGAGGCAGTCCCCGGAAGCGTTGCAACGGCCCGAGCGATTCTCGCGCCGACAGCGCCTCGAAACCCAGGCCTTCAGACATGACCACGGCAGCCAAGGTCGCCGTGATAAAAGCCAACCCCGCTCCCGGATTCAGCGAGTGGCACCCGGCTCTTAAGGGAAATGTGCAGGGCGGAGATGCACAACTGTCGGATTGCGTTGCGTTCATGCCTTGAACGCATGCCTTGAACGTAGACGCACTTATCGTCCGCATCTGACAGCTAATTCCTCCTCCTGATGAGTGCTTGTTCTTACTCGACAAGCAGGAAACGTAGTCGCGGCACAGCAGATTTGTCCTGCTGCCGCTGGACACTGGAATGGTCCGCCGTTCCTGAGTACGTGCCTTAGCACCGACCATGAGAGTCGTGTGTGCCGATCGCCGTTTCCGGTGGCCCCGGAAACCATTGGTACTACATGAAAAGAATGCTGATCAACGCAACTCAACCCGAAGAGTTGCGTGTAGCGCTGGTAGACGGCCAACGCCTGTTCGACCTGGACATCGAGTCCGGCGCGCGCGAACAGAAGAAGGCCAACATCTACAAGGGCCGCATCACCCGCATCGAGCCGAGCCTTGAAGCCGCCTTCGTCGACTTCGGCGCCGAGCGCCACGGCTTCCTCCCCCTCAAGGAAATCTCCCGCGAGTACTTCAAGAAGAATCCTGAAGGCCGCATCAACATCAAGGACGTCCTGAGCGAAGGCCAGGAAGTCATCGTCCAGGTCGAAAAAGAAGAACGTGGCAACAAGGGCGCCGCCCTGACCACCTTCATCAGCCTCGCCGGCCGCTACCTGGTGCTCATGCCCAACAACCCGCGCGCTGGCGGCATCTCCCGCCGCATCGAGGGCGAAGAGCGCAACGAACTGCGTGAAGCCCTGAACGGCCTGACCGTTCCCGGCGACATGGGCCTGATCGTCCGCACCGCGGGCCTGGGCCGCAGCTCCGAAGAGCTGCAATGGGACCTGGACTACCTGCTGCAGCTGTGGGGCGCCATCAAGGAAGCCTCCGGCGAGCGCAGCGGTCCGTTCCTGATCTACCAGGAAAGCAACGTCATCATCCGCGCCATCCGCGACTATCTGCGCCAGGACATCGGCGAAGTGCTGATCGACAGCATCGATGCCCAGGAAGAAGCCCTGAACTTCATCCAGCAGGTCATGCCGCAGTACGCGAGCAAGGTGAAGCTGTACCAGGACAGCGTTCCGCTGTTCAACCGCTTCCAGATCGAGAGCCAGATCGAAACCGCCTTCCAGCGCGAAGTGAAACTGCCGTCCGGCGGCTCCATCGTCATCGACCCGACCGAGGCCCTGGTGTCCATCGACATCAACTCGGCGCGCGCCACCAAAGGCGGCGACATCGAAGAAACCGCGCTGCAGACCAACCTGGAAGCGGCCGAGGAAATCGCCCGCCAGCTGCGCCTGCGCGATATCGGCGGCCTAATCGTCATCGACTTCATCGACATGACCCCGGCGAAGAACCAGCGCGCCGTGGAAGAACGCGTCCGCGAAGCCCTGGAAGCCGACCGCGCCCGCGTACAGGTTGGCCGCATCTCGCGCTTCGGCCTGCTGGAAATGTCCCGTCAGCGCCTGCGTCCGTCCCTGGGCGAGACCAGCGGCATCGTCTGCCCGCGCTGCAACGGCCAGGGCATCATCCGTGACGTCGAATCCCTGTCGCTGGCCATCCTGCGCCTGATCGAGGAAGAAGCCCTGAAGGACCGCACCGCCGAAGTTCGTGCGCGCGTGCCGTTCCAGGTAGCTGCCTTCCTGCTCAATGAAAAGCGCAACGCCATCACCAAGATCGAGCTGCGCACCCGTGCGCGCATCTTCATCCTGCCGGACGACCACCTGGAAACTCCGCACTTCGAAGTTCAGCGCCTGCGCGACGACAACCCCGAGCTGCTGTCCGGCCATGCCAGCTACGAGATGGCCCCGGAAGAGCACGAGGAAGTCCAGCCGGTCAGCGCCACCCGCACCCTGGTTCGCCAGGAAGCCGCGGTGAAGACCGTTTCCCCGCAGACCCCTGCCCCGCAGCAGACTGCTGCTGAAGCACCGGTCGCCGTCGAAGCCGCCAAGCCCATGCCCGAGCCGAGCCTGTTCCAGGGCCTGGTGAAGTCGCTGGTCAGCCTGTTCGCCGGCAGCAAGCCGGAGCCGACTCCGGTTGCCGCCGAAAAGCCGGCCACCGAGCGTAGCGAAAGCCAGGGCGAGCGTCGCAACGGTCGCCAGCAGAACCGTCGCCGCGACGGTCGCGACGGCGGCCGTCGTGATGACGAGCGCAAAGAGCGTGGCCGCCGTGAAGAGCGCGGCGAGCGTGCCGAGCGCCCCGCCCGCGAAGAGCGCCAGCCGCGTGAAGAACGCCAACCGCGCGAAGAGCGCGCCGAGCGTCAGCCCCGCGAGGAACGTCAGCCGCGTGAAGAGCGCGCCGAGCGTCAACCGCGCGAGGAACGCCAGCCCCGTGAAGAGCGCGCCGAACGCCAACCGCGTGAAGAGCGTCAGCCGCGTGAAGATCGCGCCGAACGCCAGCCGCGCGAGGAGCGTCAGCCTCGCGAAGAGCGTGGTGAGCGCGCCGAGCGTCAACCGCGTGAAGAACGCCAGCCGCGCGAAGAGCGTCAACCCCGCGGTGAGCGTGGCGAACGCGCCGAGCGTCAGCCCCGTGAAGAGCGCCAGCCGCGCGAAGACCGTCAGGCTCGCGATGCCGCTGCCCTGGAGGCCGAAGAGCTGCCGAACGAAGAGCTGCTGGATCAGCAGGACGACGAAGGTTCGGACGACGAGCGTCCGCGCCGCCGCTCCCGTGGCCAGCGTCGCCGCAGCAACCGCCGCGAGCGCCAGCGTGAAGCCGGTGTGGATGGCGTTGAAGGCGCCGAAGGCGAAGTGACTGCCGAAGGCACTGCCGAACAGGCTGCTTCCGACACTCCGTCGCCCGCCGCCCTGGTCGCTGCTGCCGCTACCGCTGTAGCCGTTGCCGAAGCCGCCGCCGAGCAGGAGCAGCCCGCTGCTCAGGCCGAAACCGAGGTCCAGCCGCTGGAGTCCGGCGTGGTTGAAGCCGTACGCACCGAGAGCGCACTGGAGCAGACCATCGAGTTCCTGGCCAGACCTGCAGAGCCTGCAGAAGCCGCCAGCGAGACCGTTGAAGTAGCCGCCGAACCGGCGATTGCGGAAGAAGCGCCGACCCCGGCTGCTGAAACCGTGATCGAGGCCGTCGCCCAACTGATCGAAGAGCCCAAGGCAGAAGCCCCGGTGGTCGCCGAGGAAGCTCCGGCTGCCGCTCCGGCTCCCGCCGAGGAAGCTGCCCCGGCCGTTCCGGCCAATGCCACCGGCCGTGCCTCCAACGATCCGCGCGAGCGTCGTCGCCAGGAGCGCGCCGCTCGCGAAGCCGCCGCTGCGGCAGCCGCTGCTCCGCAGGCCGAGCAGGCTCCGGTGGTCGAAGCCGTGGTTGAAGAAGCCGCTGCCGTGGAAGCCGAAGTCGTGGTCGAGCCGGCCGCCGATGACACTGCCGAGACCGTCGTGGCCGACGTGGTGAACGAAGCAGCCGAGCAACCGGCTGCCGAGCAGGCTGAAGGCGAGCAAGCCGAGAAGACCGAGGAAGAAGAAGGCTCCGTGGTGGAAAAGCACCACAGCTGATAGCTTCCTGAGCTGAAGGGGGGATGCAGATGCATCCCCTTTTTTATTGCGCGTTTTCTACAGGGATTCGCAGCTTCTACGCCAAGGCTGGGCTTTGCAGCTTGGGGCGGTTCGCGAGCAAGCTCGCTCCTACAAAGAGCCGGCTCTGGTTTTTTATCGCGTCGTTCGTCGGTGGCCGGTTTCGCAGGAGCGGACCTGGTCCGCGATCACCTACCGGCGCGAGGCGAACCTATGGCGGACGGAGTCCGCTCCTACGTCCTGGCTGGCTTCGCAGCTTGGGTTGTTCGCGAGCAAGCTCGCTCCTACAAAGAGCCGGCTCTGGTTTTTTATCGCGTCGTTCGCCGGCGGCCGGTTTCGTAGGAGTGGACCTTGTCCGCGATCACCTACCGGCGCGAGGCGGAGCTATCGCGGACGGAGTCCGCTCCTACGTCCTGGCTGGCTTCGCAGCTTGGGGCTGTTCGCGAGCAAGCTCGCTCCTACAAAAGCCCCCAGCCGGGGAGGCAGGCATAAAAAAGGGGATGCCATCGGCATCCCCTTCTTCATGTCCGAAGCATCTCAGTAGAGATTCGGTTCCATCTCCAGCTCCACGCCGAAGCGCTGCTGAATGTCGTCACGGATGCGCTCAGCCAGTGCATGCAGTTGCGCCCCTGTGGCGCCGCCGTAATTGACCAGCACCAACGCCTGCTGCGCATGTACGCCAGCCGCGCCGTCGCGGAAGCCCTTCCAGCCGGCCTTGTCGATAAGCCAGCCGGCAGCCAGCTTCATCTGGCCATTGCCCTGCGGATACGCCACCAGATCGCTGTAGCGCTGACGCAGCGCTTCGGCCTGATCCGTCGCGACGACCGGGTTCTTGAAGAAGCTGCCGGCATTGCCCAGCACGGCCGGGTCCGGGAGCTTCTCGCGGCGGATCGCGCAGATCACCCGCGAGACATCGGCCGGCGTCGGCGCAGTCACGCCCTCCTCCGCCAGACGCTGGCGCACCGGACCGTAGTCCAGGTGCAGCTTCGCCGTGCGACTCAAGGCGAAGCGCACCCGCAGGATCAGCCAACGGCCCGGTTCACGCTTGAAGCGGCTGTCGCGGTAGGCAAAGGCACACTCTTCCAGGCCGAACTCACGCAACTCGCCGCTCTGGCGATCCAGCGCGGTCAGACCGGCGAACACATCCTTGATCTCCACTCCGTAAGCACCGATGTTCTGCATGGGCGCAGCACCCACAGTGCCGGGGATCAGGCTGAGGTTTTCCAGGCCGCCGAAGCCCTGTTCCAGGGACCAGCGCACGAAGTCGTCCCACACCTCGCCGGCCTCCGCCTCGACCACCACGCGTTCACCATCGTCACTGACGACGCGGACGCCACGGGAAGCCATGCGCAGCACCAGCGCCTCGACGTCACGGGTCAGCAGGAGGTTGCTGCCGCCGCCGATCACCATCAGCGACAGGCCTTTTTCGGCAGCGGCGGCTAAACCGGCGCGCACTTCGGCATCGTCATGGGCCTGGGCGAACCAGCGCGCCGCAACTTCGACACCGAAGGTGTTGTACGGCTTGAGGGAAATGCGTTCTTGCAGTTGCAGCGTCACAGGCGCCCCTTCACTTCCGTCAGCAAGCCATCACAGGCTCTTTCCACCAGGTCCAGCACCTGCTCGAAACCGTCCTCACCGCCATAGTACGGGTCGGGAACTTCATCGATCTCCAGCCCGTAGCGGCGCAGGAACAGGTCCAGCTCGGCCTTGCCGCTGCTGCCGCGCAGATGCTTGAGATCCCGGAGATTGGCGTTGTCCATGGCCAGGACGAGGTCATAGCGGGAGAAGTCGGTGGCGCTCACCTGACGTGCACGCAGGCTCGACAGGTCGTAACCGCGGCGCAGCGCGGCGGCGCGGGTGCGCGCATCCGGCGCCTTGCCGACATGCCAGTCGCCGGTGCCCGCCGAGTCGATCTCGATGCGATCTTCAAGACCCGCTACGCGGACCTTGTCGCGGAACACGCCTTCGGCGGTGGGCGAGCGGCAGATGTTGCCCAGGCAGACGAACAGGACCTTCATCAGGCCCCCAGGATGCGCCGCACGCGCTCCAGGTCTTCCGGGGTATCGACGCCGGCTTGCGGAGCTTCCAACGCGTCGGCCACGTGGATGCGTACGCCGTGCCAGAGCGCGCGCAGCTGCTCCAAGCACTCGGTGTCTTCCAGCCAGCACGGCCCCCAGGCCACGAAATCGCGCAGGAAGCGCGCACGGTAGGCGTAGATGCCGATGTGGCGGCGGTACGGCACGTTGGCCGGCAGGCTTTCGCGGTCCACCGCGAAGGCATCGCGCGCCCAGGGCAGCGTGGCGCGGCTGAAGGTCAGGGCCAGGCCATTCTTGTCGCTGACCACCTTGACGATGTTCGGATTGAACAGCGCGGCCGGGTCGTGGATTTCCTCGCAGAGGGTGGCGATGCCCGCTTCCGGGTGCGCCGCGAGGTTGGCAGCGACCTGATCAATGATCGACGGCGGCACCAGCGGCTCGTCGCCCTGCACGTTGACCACGATGGCGTCGTCGGCCAGGCCCAGCGCATCTGCCACTTCCGCCAGGCGGTCGGTGCCGGAGTTGTGGTCGGCGCGGGTCAGCACCACCTGGGCGCCGAAGCCCTGGCAGGCATCGAAGATGCGTTGGTCATCAGTGGCGACGACCACCTGGGTTGCCGAGCTTTTGCCAGCCTGAGCCCAGACGTGCTGGATCATCGGCTTGCCAGCGATGTCCTGCAGCGGCTTGCCGGGCAGGCGGGTGGAGGCGTAGCGGGCGGGAATGACGACGGTATAGGCCTGGGTCATGGCGTTACTTGTCCAGACGCTCGTCGACGTTCAGGGTACGCGCCTCGCCTTCGAGCATCACCGGGATGCCGTCGCGCACCGGGTAGGCCAGGCCGTCGGCCTTGCAGATCAGCTCGGATTTGTCGTCGGTGAGCTTGAGCGGGCCCTTGCACAGCGGACAGGCGAGGATATCGAGGAGTTTCGGGTCCATGGTGCGTTCCTTGAGCTGGGAGTAGTGAACGGGACGACGGCCAATCAGCGGGCGAGCAGGCGCTCGAGCTGGGCGTCGAACCAGGCGACGAAGGCCGGAGAGGGCTGCGCTTCGACGGCGAGGTACCACCAGTCGGGCGCGGCGAAGGACCGGCATTTCACCGCGTCCTTCTCGGTCATGACCAGCGGCAGTTCCGGCGTGAAGCGCAGCTGCTCGGCGGTATAGGCCGCGTGGTCGGGGAAGGGATGCGGAATCGGCCGCCAGTTTAGCGCCTCGAGCGTTGCGAAGAAACGCTGCGGGTTGCCGATCCCGGCCAGTGCATGCAGCGACTGACCGGCGGGGAAATGCTCGACGCCACGGCGTTCGCCGCTGGCCAGGTTAACCAGGGCAGAAGGTCGCAGGACGAAGGAGAAGGCATCCGGCGGATCGCTGGGTGCGCCGTTGTGCAGCACGGCGTCGACTTCGGCCAGCCGCTCGGCGGGTTCGCGCAGCGGCCCGGCGGGCAGACAGCGGCGGTTACCCAGGCCACGGGCAGCGTCGATCAGCACCAGTTCAAGGTCGCGGGCCAGGCGGTAGTGTTGCAGACCATCGTCGCAGAGGATCAGGTCCAGCGGCTCCTCGGCAAGCAGCGCACGCACGGCGCTCGAACGGTCCGGATCGATCATCAGCGGCACGCCGCTGCGGCGCACGATCATCAGCGGCTCGTCGCCCGCCTGCGCCGCCGACTGCTCGGCGCGCACGCGCCAGGGCGTCTGCGGCGGCTTGGCGCCGTAGCCGCGACTGACCACACCGACCTTCAGCCCACGGGCGCGGCAGTGTTCGATCAGCCAGAGGATCATCGGCGTCTTGCCGGTACCGCCCACCGTGATGTTGCCGACCACGATGATCGGTACGGGAGCGCGGTAGGCCGGCTTGGCGCCGGAGAGGAAGTCCTGCCGGCGGCCCTGGGCGACGCGCCGGTAGAGCAGTTCGAGCGGCCTGAGCAGGACAAGGGCCGGGTGGCCCTTGTACCAGGCGTCGAGCAGGCGGTCGGAAAACGCCATCAGGGGGTCTTCTTGTCCGCCCGGGACTCGATGGTGGTGATGCGCAGGTGGGTGAAGCCCAGCTTGCCGGCGGCATCCATCGCGGTGACCACGGACTGGTAGTCCACCTTGCCATCGGCGGTGATCACCACCGGCAGGCTGTTGTCGCCGGCGGATTCACGCTGCATGGCATTCATCAGGTTTTCCAGGTCATCGCGCGCCAGGCTCTGGCCGTTGAGCGCGTAGTGGCCCTCGAGGCTGATGGAAATTTCCAGCTGCTTGATCTCGGTGGCTTCCGGCGGCGTGCCGCTGACCGCCTCGGGCAGTTCGACCTTGAGCTGCGAGGGCTTGGTGAACGAGGTGGCGACCACGAAGAACAGCAGCAGCACGAAGATCACGTCGATCAGCGACGCCAGGTTGATGAAGACGTCCTCGCGGGCCGCTCCGCCCGCTCTGCGGCGGAATTTCACGCTTTGCCTTCCTCGACGAAGTCGACTTCGCGATCGCCCTGGGTCACTTCCACCAGCTTGATGGCTTCCTGCTCCATGGCGATGACCAGCTCGTCGACGCGGCGCAGCAGGTAGCGGTGGAAGAACACCGCCGGGATCGCCACGATCAGGCCGGCCGCGGTGGTGATCAGGGCCTTGGAGATACCGCCGGCGAGCATCGGCGCGTTGGCCATGCCGTCGCCCATGAAGGCGCTGAAGATCTGGATCATGCCGAACACCGTCCCCAGCAGGCCGAGTAGCGGCGCCATGGCGGCGATGGTGCCCAGGGCGTTGAGGTAGCGCTCCAGCTCGTGGATGACGCGGGAGGCGGCCTCCTCGATGCATTCCTTCATGATTTCGCGGCCATGCTTGGAGTTGGCCAGGCCGGCGGCGAGGATTTCACCCAGCGGGGAAGACGCGCGCAGGTCCTTCAGGGCCTGGCTGTTCATCTTCTTGTCCTTGATCTGCTTCCACACCTGACCGAGCAGCTGCGGCGGCGCCACGCGGCTCAAGCGCAGGGTCCAGAGACGTTCGGCGACGATCGCCATGGCAGCGACGGAGCTCAGCAAGATCGGCAGCATCATCCAGCCGCCAGCTTTGACCAGTTCCCACACAGTGGTGAATCCCCTGAAAAAAAGTGGCGCCACTCTAGCACAGGGGCCGTGGCGAGCCGACCGCCCGAGGGTCAATTTTCCTGCCAGAAATGTGCACCTTCCCGCACTCCCCGGACCTCGCCATGGGCACCGAGCGTCAGGGTCAGCGCGCCCTGCTCCGCCGTATCCTGAATCCGGATACCCAGCGCGCGGAAGCGCTCGACGACCGACGGATGCGGATGACCGTAGGGGTTGTTGGCGCCGCGGGAGAAGATCGCCGCGGAAGGCCGGATCGCCCGCAGGAAGGCCGGCCCGGAGGAGCTGCGGCTGCCGTGGTGCCCGGCCAGCAGCCAGTCGATGCGCTCGTCCGGATGTGCGGCCAGCCAGGCCAGTTCGGCGGGTTGCGGAAGATCGCCGGTGAGCAGGATGCGCTCGCCATTGGCTTCGATTTCCAGCGCGCAGGAGCGGTCGTTGCTTTCCCTGGCGCCCGGCCATGCCCAACTGGAAAGGCGCACGCCGTCGATGGCCCATTCCTGGATTCGACAGGGCTTTGCCTGTAACTCGGGTGCCAGTCTTTCCGGCTCCCCGCTGATGACTTGTGCCGGCCGCAGCGAACGTTTCACCGCTCCCGCGCCGCCGGCATGGTCGTTGTCCGCATGGCTGAGCATCAGCATGTCCAGGCGACTGATGCCCAGGCTGCGCAACGTCGGCACGACGACCCGTTCGCCGATGTCGAAATCGCCATTGCGCGCCCCCGTGTCGTAAAGCCACACCTGGCTGCGCGTTCGGATCAGCACCGACAGGCCCTGCCCGACGTCCAGAACGCGGATCTCTGCCGTGCCTGTGGCGGGCAGCGGGACTGACGGCCAGAACACCGGCAGGAACATCATCAGCCCCAGGGCCCGCAAAGGCACACCGGCCGGTGCCAGCAGGAGCAGCGCCCCCAGCATCGCCAGCGCCAGCGCCCAGGTCGGCGCGGCGACTGGCTGCCAGGCGGGCGCCAGCCCGGCCATCCAGCCCAGCAGGCGGAACAGCAATTCCAGCAGGCCGCCCGAGACCCAGAGCAGGGCCTCGCCCAACCAGGGAACACCAAGCGCCAGGCTCCCCAGCAGCGCCAACGGCACGACGATCAGCTCCACCCAGGGCACGGCGATCAGGTTGGCGACCACGCCGGAAACGCTCAGCGGCAGACCGAGGGCGATGGACGCTGGCAGCAAACCAACCGCCATCAGCCATTGCGCGCGCAGCCAGGTGCGCCAGGCGGTCCAGCGTCCCAGGCGCCCGGAGAAGCCGAAGATCAGCAAAGCCACCGCCGCGTAGGACAGCCAGAAGCCCGGCAACAGCACCACCAGCGGCTCGACCAGCAGCACCGCCAGCAAGGCACCGAGCAAGGGCGTCCACAGCCCTCGATGGCGATAGCGCAGGCGCCACAACAGGACAATGGTGACCATGACGCAGGCGCGCTGCAGCGGTACGTCGAATCCCGCCATCAGGCTGTAACCCCAGGCACCACATGCCGCCAGCAGGCAGGCGCAAGGCAGCCAGGGCAGGCGCACCGGCCAGCAACCGAAGCGCGCCAATCCGGCAACCAGTGCATAGAGCACGCCCGCGAGCAGCGAGATGTGCGAGCCGGAAATCACCATCAGGTGTAGGGTCCCGGTGTCCTGCAGCACCTGCCAGTCCGCCGTGGTCAGCCCGGAGGCATCACCCAGCACCAGCGCTGCCAGCGCGCCGGAGCGGCCGTGGGCGTCCACCGCCAGCAAGCGTTGCCGCCAGGCCTCACGCCAGGCGCTGGGGCCGCTCGAGACCTCCAAACGCTGTCCGTCCTTCACGCTGCCGGTGGCACCGATACGCTGGGCCATGAGCCAGGCTTCGTAATCGAACCCTGCGCCATTGGCCATGCCATGGGGGCGCTTGAGTTTCACCGCCAGCCGCCAGCGCTCGCCGCCCTCCACCGGCGGTCCGCCGAACCAGGACAGGCGCAGCGTGGCGGGGACCTTCGCGCGCGGGCTGGAGACATCGGCCAGAAGAAAGCGCACCGATGGCCCGGAACGATCCGGCAGGCCCTCTACCCTGCCCTCCAGCCACAGCGTGCGGCCGTCCAGCTCCGGCGCCAGGCGATCATCCAGCGCCCACTGCGCCGACTGGCAGGCCCAGGCGAAGCCGAGCAGGCACAGGCCGATGAAGTAAGCGCGGGTGAACAATAGCGGGAGTGCGGCCAGCGCCAGAATCAGCAGCACCCAGCCGGACGGCAGTGCCGGCATCCAGCGCAGCGCCAGCAATCCCAGGGCCAATGCGAACATCCCTGTACGAGGCATCCCGACCTCCCCCGGCGACTTGGCGCAACCGCCGGTCCGATTGGCCTGCAGCGGTTACACACGGACATAGTTGGCAACCAATGACTGTCACCCAGCTAGGCATAATGTGGCGTCGTCCGTCTGCCAGAGATTTCCTTCATGCCGCGCCGAATCTTCAAGCGCTACATGCCGGATCCGGAGAGCATCAGGAACCACAAGGGCCTGCGCTTTCTCGGACCGCTGATCCAGTCGCCCAACCTCTGGCACCTGAATCGCCGCTCCGTGTCCCGCGCCATGGGCATGGGGCTGTTCGCCGCGTTCATCCCGATCCCGCTGCAGATGCTGCTGGCCGCTTCGCTGGCGGTGTGGGTGCGGGCGAACCTGCCGATCTCGGTGGGACTGGTCTGGCTGACCAACCCGATCACCATGCCGCCGGTGTTCTACTGCACCTACAAGATGGGCGCCTGGGTCATGGGCATCCCGGCGCGCGTGCTGCCCGACCACCTGACCTGGGAATGGATCAGCGGCGAGTTGGCGATGCTCTGGCAGCCCTTCCTGCTGGGCTCGGTGATCTGCGGGATCTTGGTGGGCATCCTCGGTTACCTGCTCACCGAGGGTTACTGGCGCTGGTGGATCGGCCGCAGCTGGCGGCGGCGCCGGGCGCTGCGCAACCTGCAGCAAGGGCTATAGGCGCAACCGCCGCCTCGGCAATCACGGCTTTTCGTAGGAGCGAGCTTGCTCGCGAACCGCCCAACTCCAGAGCTGCCAGTGAGATTGTTCGCGAGCAAGGACTAGGCGTCCCCCTCGGTCCTACAGGGTTATGCCTGAAACGAAAAAGCCGCCCCGAAGGGCGGCTTTGTCATCGGCCGGTGGATCACTCGTAACGCAGCGATTCCGCCGGCTGGGTCGAAGCCGCGCGCCAGGCCGGGTAAAGCGTGGCGAGGAAGCTCATCGACAGCGCCGCGACGCAGATCAGCACGATGTCGCTGATCTGCGGGTCGGACGGCAGGTAGTTGATGAAGTAGATGTCCGAGTTGAACACGTGGGTGCCAGCGACGCGTTCCAGGGTCGAGACGATGGCTGTGACGTTGTAAGCCGCCAGCACGCCCAGCACGCAACCGATGACCGTGCCGATCAGGCCGATCACCGTGCCCTGCACCATGAAGATGGCCATGATCTGCTTCGGCGTGGCGCCCAGGGTACGCAGGATGGCGATGTCGGCGCGCTTGTCGGCTACGACCATGATCAGCGTGGCGATGATGTTGAAGGCGGCGACCGCGACGATCAGCAACAGCAGCAGGCCGATCATGGTCTTTTCCATCTTCATCGCGCTGAACAGGCTGCCCTGGGTGTGGGTCCAGTCCACCGAGCGGTAGCCGCCGCCAAGCTGTTTGGCGATGGCTGCGCCGACTTCAGGCGCCTGGAACAGGTCCTTCAGAGCGATGCGCACGCTCTGCACCTGGCCGGGCTGCCAGCGCATCAGGCTTGCAGCGTCGTCCACATGGATCAGCGCCAGGGTGCTGTCCAGCTCGGCGCCGACCTTGAAGATGCCGACCACGTTCAGGCGCTGCATGCGCGGGGTGATGCCGCCGGGCGCGGTGCTCGGCTCCGGAACGATCAGCAGCAGGCTGTCGCCGACGTTGACGTGAAAACGGCGCGCCGTGATCTCGCCGATGACCACGCCGAACTCGGTGGCCTTGAGGTCGTCGAGGCTGCCGCGGACCATGTGCTGGCCGATGATCGACACCTGGGTTTCCAGCGCCGGATCGACGCCATCGACCTCGATGGGTTGCATCATGCCCTTGTAGGAGAGCATGCCGTCCACCTCGGTATAGGGCACCGCGCCAACGATCTTCGGGTTCTGCTTCGCCACCTGGGCGACGCGCTGCCAGTCGTCCAGCGGGCCGCTGGCCTGCTGCAGCACGGCGTGCGGGACCATGCCGAGGATGCGCGAGCGCATTTCCTTCTGGAAGCCGTTCATCACCGAGAGCACCACGATCATGGCCAGCACGCCCAGGGCGAGGCCGATCATCGAGGTCAGGGAGATGAACGAGATGTAGTGGTTGCGGCGCTTGGCCCGGGTATAGCGGGTGCCGATGAAGACGGACAGGGGTCTGAACATTCCGTTATCCCTCAGGCGGCGACCAGCCGGCCCTCCTCCAGGCGCAGCACGCGGTCCATCTGCTGGGCGAGGTGGGTGTCGTGGGTCACTACCAGGAAAGCGGTGCGCAGGGACTGCGACAGCTCCAGCATCAGCTCCTGGATGCCGTGGGCGGTGTGCTGGTCGAGGTTGCCGGTAGGCTCGTCGAGCAGCACCAACTGCGGGTTATTCACCAAAGCGCGGGCGATGGCCACGCGCTGGCGCTCGCCACCGGACAGCTCCGACGGCTTGTGGCTCAGGCGATGGCCCAGGCCCACGCGCTCCAGCAGCGCAGTGGCACGCTGGCGCGCCTCGGGGATCGGCGTCTTGCCGATCAGCAGCGGCATGCAGACGTTCTCCAGGGCGGTGAACTCGGGCAGCAGGTGGTGGAACTGGTAGACGAAGCCCAGCGCGCGGTTGCGCAGCAGGCCGCGCTGCTTCTCGTTGAGCGCCGACAGCTGCTCGCCGGCCAGCCAGACGCTGCCGGTACTGGGCGTGTCGAGGCCGCCGAGCATGTTCAGCAGGGTGCTCTTGCCCGAGCCGGAGCTGCCGACGATGGCGACGCGCTCGCCGGGCAGCAGCTCCAGCTGCACGCCAGAAAGCACCTCGACCGACTGCGGACCTTCCTCGTAGCGCTTGCCGAGGTCGCGGCAGCTCAGGACGGCCTGGTCGTTGGGGGTCGGCTTACTCATAACGCAGGGCCTCCGCGGGCTGGGTGCGGGCCGCACGCCAGGCCGGATACAGGGTGGCGAAGAAACTCAGGATCAGCGCGGCGCTGCATACCAGGATCACGTCCTCGCTCATCAGTTGCGAGGGCAGGTAATCGATGAAGTAGACGTCCGCGTTGAGGAACTTGTGTCCCAGCAGGCGCTCCAGCAGGGCGATGGCGGAGCTGACATTGAGCGCCGCGAGCACGCCCAGCACGCCGCCGATGAAGGTGCCGATGACGCCGATCACCGTGCCCTGGACCATGAAGGTCGCCATGATCTGCCCCGGCGTGGCGCCCAGGGTGCGCAGGATGGCGATGTCGGCCTTCTTGTCGGTGACGACCATGACCAGGGTGGAAATGATGTTGAACGCGGCGACCGCGACGATCAGCAGCAGCAACAGGCCGATCATGGATTTCTCCATGCGGATCGCCTGGTACAGGTTGCCGTGGCTGCGGGTCCAGTCGCGGGCGAAGTAATCGTTGCCCTTCAGCGAGCGGGCGATTTCCCAGGCGGTACGCGGCGCCTGGAACAGGTCGTCGAGCTTCAGGCGCAGGCCTTCGACCTGACCTTCCTTGAGGCGGCGCATGCGCGCGGCATCATCGATGTGGACCATGGCGACGTAGCCGTCCAGCTCACCGGCGCCGACATGGAAGTTGCCGACCACGGTGAAGCGCTTCATCCGCGGGAACATGCCGGCCGGGGTGACCGAGACTTCCGGGGCGATGAAGGTGACCTTGTCGCCCAGCTTCACGCCGAGGTTCTTCGCCGCCTTGTCGCCGATCAGGATGCCGAACTCGCCGGGCTTGAGGCTCGAGAGCGAACCTTCCTGGAAGAACTGGTCGATGATCGAGACCTTGCTCTCCTCGTTCGGGTCCACGGCGTTGATCAGCACCTTCTGCACCGTGCCGCCGGCGCTGAGCAGGCCCTGCATCTGGATGAAGGGCGCGACTTCCAGCACGTTGGGGTGCTGGGTCTTGATCTGCCCGGCGATGCCCTGCCAGTCGGAGATGGGCTGGTAGGACTCGACCGTGGCGTGGGGCACCATGCCCAGCACGCGGGTGCGCATCTCGTGGTCGAAGCCGTTCATCACCGAGAGCACCACGATCATCACCACCACGCCCAGCGCGAGGCCGATCATGGAGGTGAGCGAGATGAAGGAAACGAAGTGGCTGCGGCGTTTGGCGCGTGTGTAGCGCGTTCCGATGTAGACGGAAAGGGGTCTGAACATGTGGGGCCGAATGAGAAGGTGAAGAGTGCGTCGGGCGTCAGTTCCATCTGGCGTGCGACTTCCGTGTGGCGAGGCTCGGCAGGCGGCTTTACACTCAGACCATCACTGCCGCCGTGGGTTCGCCATGTCCACTCCAGACGCGGATGACCGCCGCGAATACTATCGTATTGAAGACACGCTCGCATTGGAATTTCGCCCGCTGCGCGAGGACGAAATCCAGTCGCAGGAAGTGCTTCAGGATGATTCCGCGCTGTTCAACCTGCTCAGCGACCTGCACCTGACCGACTTCGAGTCGCAGCATCTGCTGCGTCATATCAATGAGCGCGACCGTCCGCTGGCCAGCTACCTGAAGGTGATGAACAAGCGCATAGACCTGATCGCCCAGGCCCTGACCCAGAGCCTGCTCAGCGAGATCGGTCCGGCGCGCAAGGTCACGCTGTCCGAAGGCGGCATCGATTTCCGCGATGCCCAGCCGCTGCCGGTCGGCCAGGATCTGGCGCTGAAGATCATTCTGCTGCCCCACGGCCTGGGCCTGCTGCTGCGCGCCAAGGTCACCCATTGCCAGCAGCAGCCCGAGGGCGACTACGAGATCGGCACCGAATTCGAGATGCTCGGCGACGCCCCGCGCCAGTTGCTCGCTCGCCACATCCTTCAGCGCCAGGCACTGGAACGCCGGCAGGCCAAGGCCCGCGAAGAATGACCCAAGGGAAATCCATGCGCCATCTGCTGCTCCTGTTGAGCCTTGTCACCCCGCTGCCACTGCTGGCGGATACCATCGAGATACCCGTGGGCGCCCAGGGCGATCCGCATATCGTGCTGCCGGCCCGAGGCGAGAGCCAGAAGGCCGTGCTGGAGCGCTTCGGCCCCCCGGACGAGGAGCACCCGGCAGTGGGCAAGCCGCCCATCTCGCGCTGGGACTACCGCGAATTCAGTGTCTATTTCGAAAGCGGGGTGGTGGTCGATGCCGTCCGCCAGCACCGCTCGCAATACCTCAAGGACCTCTCACCGACTCCCAAGGAGCCCCAGTGACTCTGATCTATGGCCATCGCGGCGCCAAAGGCGAAGCACCGGAAAACACCCTGAACAGCTTCCTGCGCTGCCTGGAACATGGCGTGAAGCGCTGCGAACTGGACCTGCACCTGTCCCGCGACGGCGAGCTGATGGTGATCCACGACCCGACGCTCAAGCGCACCACCGGCCGCCGGGGCAAGGTCTCCGAGCAACTGGCGGAGGATCTGGTGACCATGGACGCCCGCGACGGCGGTCCCGGCTGGGTGCGCCCCTGCCCCATCCCGCGTCTGGCGGAGCTGTTCGAGCGCTGCGAGTTCGAACACTGGCAGCTGGAAGTGAAAAGCGCGTCGAAGGATCGCGCCAGCCGCACGGTGCAGGCGATTCACCAACTGGTGGGCCGGTTCGGCCTGCGCGACCGCATCACGGTGACCTCGAGCTCGCGCACCGTGCTGCGCGCACTGGAGGAGCTGGCGCCGGACCTGTCTCGCGGGCTGGTGGCCGAGTACGCCTGGCTCGACCCGCTGAAGGTCGCCGCGCACTACGGCTGTGATCTGCTGGCGCTGAACTGGATGCTGTGCACCCCGGAGCGCCTGCTGAAAGCGCAGAAGCAGGGGCTGCACGTGTCGGTGTGGACGGTCAACGAGCCCGCGCTGATGCGCCGGCTCGCCGATTTTGGCGTGGATAGCCTGATCACAGACTTTCCCGGTTTGGCCACTGCCACGATCGGGAATCGCTGAGCAGGTTCTCCCCGACCGGCTCAGGCCGCCGGTCGGGGTACTTCAAAAAATCCGGTTCAGGCCGTCGAACGCCGCTACGCGGTAGGCTTCGGCCATGGTCGGGTAGTTGAAGGTGGTGTTGACGAAATACTTCAGGGTGTTCAGCTCGCCGGGCTGGTTCATGATCGCCTGGCCGATGTGGACGATCTCCGAGGCCTGGTCGCCGAAACAGTGCACACCGAGGATTTCCAGGGTGTCGCGGTGGAACAGGATCTTCAGCATGCCCACCGGCTCGTTGGAGATCTGCGCGCGGGCCATGCCCTTGAAGAAGGCCTTGCCCACCTCATAGGGAATCTTCGCCACGGTCAGTTCCTGCTCGTTCTTGCCGATCGAGCTGATCTCCGGAATGGTGTAGATACCGGTCGGCACGTCGTTCACGAAGCGCCAGCCATCGTGCTCGACGATGTTGCCGGCAGCCGAACGGCCCTGGTCGTAGGCGGCGCTGGCAAGGCTCGGCCAGCCGATCACGTCACCCGCGGCATAGATGTTCGATACCGAGGTGCGGTAGTTCTCATCGGTCTCGATCTGGCCGCGGCTGTTGACCTTGATGCCGATGTTCTCCAGGCCCAGGCGATCGGTGTTGCCGGTGCGGCCGTTGCACCACAGCAGGGCGTCCGCCTTGATCTTCTTGCCCGACTTCAGGTGCAGGATCACCCCGTTGTCCAGGCCTTCCACGCGCTCGTATTCCTCGTTGTGACGGATCAGCACGTTGTTGTTGCGCAGGTGGTAGCTCAGCGCATCGGAGATTTCGTCATCGAGGAAGCTCAGCAACTGGTCGCGGGTGTCGATCAGGTCGACCAGCACGCCCAGGCCGCTGAAGATCGAGGCGTACTCGCAGCCGATCACGCCGGCTCCGTAGATGATCAGGCGGCGCGGAGTGTGGCTCAGCGACAGGATGGTGTCGCTGTCGTAGACGCGCGGGTGGTTGAAGTTGATGTCCGCCGGACGATACGGGCGCGAGCCGGTGGCGATGACGAACTGGTCTGCCACCAGGCGCTCCACGGCGCCGCTGGGGGTCACGACTTCAACGGTGCGCTCGTCGACGAAGCTGGCGGTGCCGTTGAACATGTCGATACGGTTGCGTGCGTAGTAGCCGGTGCGCGAGGAAACCTGCTTGGAGATCACCCGCTCGGCGCTTTTCAGCACGTCCGGGAAGGAGAACCAGCGCGGCTCGCCGATCTGGCGGAACATCGGGTTGGTGTTGAACTCGATGATCTGCTTCACCGAGTGACGCAGTGCCTTGGACGGGATGGTGCCCAGGTGCGTGCAGTTGCCGCCGACCACGCGACGGCTGTCCACCACCGCCAGCTTGCGCCCGTACTTGGAGGCGTTCATCGCTGCCCCCTCGCCTGCCGGGCCCGTGCCGAGAATCACCACGTCGTAGTTGTAGACAGCCATGCGTACTCCTTCAGAACAGGCCGGGGCGCTCGCTTGGCGCTCCCGGCAAAACCCCGGCACCACATGCGCCGAGGCGGATCGAAATCATTGGCGCAGCTTAGCCCTGCGGCAAAAGGCTGCACATTAGCGGTTGGTCGGCAGGTAGGCGAATTTTGCCGCCACTACATGCCTTTGCCGCCGTCGCGGGCGCCATCATGCCCGCCGAAGCTTTCATTCAGGCGACGGAAACAGCGCTTCGAAGCGCGTCGTCGCGCGGGTCACGAAGCCCTCGCCCTGGCGCATGATGAAGAAGGCCGCCAGCCCATTGCGCTCGGCAAAGGTATAGCCCTCCTCCGGCCCCAGCACCATCAGCAGGGTCGACAGGCCATCGGCGCGCAGGGCCTGGGCCTCCGCCACGGTGACCGCCGCCAGCGCATGCCGCACCGGCGCGCCGGTGCGCGGGTCGAAGGTGTGCGAATAGCGCAGCCCACCCTCCTCGAAATAGTTGCGGTAGTCGCCGGAGGTGGACAGGCCGATGCCGTCCAGCGCCACCGAGCGCTCCACCTGACGCTCGCGCTCACTGCTGGGCACTTCCAGGGCGATTCGCCAGGGCGTGCCGTCGGGCTTGCGGCCCACGGCCTTGAGCTCGCCGGTGATTTCCACCAGGTAGTCGGTCAGGCCCAGCTCGGCCAGACGCGCACTGACCCGGTCCACCGCGTAGCCGGCGACGATGCTGTCGAAGTCCAGCTGCGCGTCGACGTCCTTGCACAGTTGATCACCGTTCAGACGCAGATGCTGATGGCCGACGCGGGCGCGTTCCCGCTCCAGCGCGGCCGCTTCCGGCACCTGCTCGCCGCGTGACTGCGGACCGAAGCCCCAGAGGTTCATCAGCGGCTCGACGGTGAGGTCGAAGGCGCCGCCGCTCTGCTGGGAAAGCTGCTCGCCGTAATGCCAGAGCGTCAGCATGTCCGTGGGCACGGCCATACAGGCACCGGCTGGCAAGGCGTTGAAGCGGGACACCACGGAGTCGTCGCGGTAGGTGGAGAACTGCTCGTCGAGGCTCGCCAGGATCGCATCGACCTCGGCCTTGAGCTTCGCTGCATCCGGTGACTTGTCAGTGGGCACGAACTGCACCGTGTAGCTGCTGCCCATGGTCGGGCCCCCGAAGCGCTCGACGGAGGGCCCGCAACCGCTCAGGGCGGCCAGAACCAGCACGATCAACAGGCTTGCACGGGACAAGGTCATCTCCATCAGCCGCCAGGCGCGCGGCGCCGGCATTCTACCGCAAGCACCCGGCGCCACTGTTGCCGCTCCGGCAAAGGTGCATTACCAAAAGAAAACGGGAGCCGAGGCTCCCGTTTCTCAACCGGTTCAGGCGTTGGCCTTGGCCGGGGACTTGCGCTTGAACAGGTAGCACACCCCCATCAGCACGATCCATACCGGGATCGCGTACACCGACACGTCGATGCCCGGGATCTGCAGCATGATGCCGAGGATGAACACCACGAAGGCCAGGCACAGCCAGTTGCCGTAGGGGTACCAGAGCGCGCGGAAGAACGGCTGCACGCCCTTGGCCACCATGGCCTTGCGGAACTTCATGTGGGCCAGGCTGATCATCGCCCAGTTGATCACCAGCGCGGCGACCACCAGCGACATCAGCAGCTCCAGCGCCTGGTGCGGGATCACGTAGTTGACCACCACGCAGGCCAGGGTGATGAAGGCCGAGACGCCGATGGCCAGCAGCGGCACGCCACGGTCATCGACCTTGGCGAAGGCGCGCGGCGCATCGCCCTGCTCGGCGAGGCCGAAGAGCATGCGGCTGTTGCAGTACACGCAACTGTTGTAGACCGACAGGGCGGCGGTGAGTACGACGAAGTTCAGGATGTTCGCCGCGTACTCGCTGCCCAGCAGCGAGAAGACCTTCACGAACGGGCTGCCGCTATAGGGGTCGCCGGCGCTGCTGATGCTCTGCAGCAGGGCATCCCAGGGGTACAGCGAGAGCAGCACGGCCAGGGCGCCGATGTAGAAGATCAGGATCCGGTAGATGACCTGGTTGATCGCCTTGGGGATCACCTTCTTCGGCTCGGAGGCTTCGGCGGCGGTGATGCCGACCAGCTCCAGGCCACCGAAGGAGAACATGATGATCGCCAGGACCATCACCAGGCCCTTCCAGCCATTGGGGAAGAAGCCGCCATGCGCCCACAGGTTGCTCACCGACGCCTGCGGGCCGCCGGTGCCGCTGACCAGCAGCCAGATGCCGAGCAGGATCATGCCGATGATCGCGACGACCTTGATGATCGCGAACCAGAACTCGGTCTCGCCGAAGGCCTTCACGTCGAACAGGTTGATGGCGTTGATCAGCACGAAGAACACCGCCGCCGTCGCCCAGGTCGGGAAGTCCGGCCACCAGAACTGGATGTACTTGCCGACCGCAGTCAGCTCCGACATGCCCACCAGGATGTACAGCACCCAGTAGTTCCAGCCCGACATGAAGCCGGCGAAACCGCCCCAGTACTTGTGCGCGAAGTGGCTGAAGGAGCCGGCGACGGGCTCCTCGACGATCATCTCGCCGAGCTGGCGCATGATCAGGAAGGCGATGAAGCCGCCGATGGCGTAGCCGAGGATCATCGACGGGCCGGCGGATTGCAGGACGCCGGCAGAGCCCAGGAACAGGCCGGTACCGATGGCGCCGCCGAGGGCGATCAGCTGGATGTGGCGGTTCTTCAGACCGCGCTTCAGCTCGCCTTCATGCAGATGTTGTCCATCCATTTGAAGTCTTTCCAGGTTCGGGGATTGGCAGATTTTATTGATGTTTTATGGGGGTGCCACTAACGAAAAACGGGAGCCCGAGAGCTCCCGTTTATCTAGACCGCCTGGATCAGCGCGGGAAAGCCGGCGGGTTCACGCCAGCCATGTCTTCCATCACGCGGACGACCTGGCAGCTATAGCCGAACTCGTTGTCGTACCACACATAGAGGACGACGCGGTTGTCGTTGGCGATGGTCGCTTCGGCATCGACGACGCCGGCATGGCGGGAGCCGACGAAGTCGGTGGAAACCACTTCCTGGGAGGAGACGAAGTCGATCTGCTTCTGCAGGTCCGAGTGCATGGCCATCTGGCGCAGGTACTCGTTGATCTCTTCGCGGGTGGTGGCCTTTTCCAGGTTCAGGTTGAGGATGGCCATGGAGACGTTCGGCGTCGGAACGCGAATGGCGTTGCCGGTCAGCTTGCCTTTCAGAACCGGCAGGGCCTTGGCGGCAGCGGTCGCGGCGCCAGTCTCGGTGATCACCATGTTCAGCGGCGCGGCGCGGCCACGACGGCTGCCCTTGTGGAAGTTGTCGATCAGGTTCTGGTCGTTGGTGAACGAGTGAACGGTTTCGACGTGGCCGTTGACGATGCCGTACTGGTCGTTCACCGCCTTGAGCACCGGCACGATGGCGTTGGTGGTGCAGGAAGCGGCGGAAACGATCTTGTCGTCAGCGGTGATGTCGCCATGGTTGATGCCATGGACGACGTTCTTCAGCGCGCCCTTGCCCGGAGCGGTCAGGATCACGCGGTCGATGCCCGGGCACTTCAGGTGCTGGCCCAGGCCTTCGGCGTCACGCCACTTGCCGGTGTTGTCGACCAGCAGGGCTTTCTTGATGCCGTACTGGGTGTAGTCGATCGACGCCGGGTCGTTGGAGTAGATCACCTGGATCAGGTTGCCGTTGGCGGTGATGGTGTTGTTTTCTTCGTCGATGGTGATGGTGCCATCGAACGGGCCATGCACGGAGTCGCGGCGCAGCAGGCTGGCACGCTTCACCAGGTCGTTGTCGGCGCCCTTGCGCACGACGATGGCGCGCAGGCGCAGGCCGTCGCCGCCACCGGTCTTCTCGATGAGGATGCGCGCCAGCAGGCGGCCGATACGACCGAAGCCGTACAGGACGACGTCGGTGCCTTCGCGGGCGCCGCCGTTCTGCTTGCCGACCACATCGGCCAGCTCGTCCTTGGTGAACTGCTCGATGCTGCGGCCGTTACCTTCGGTCTTGAACTTGGCGACCATCTTGCCCAGGTCTACCGAGGCGGCGCCCAGCTTGAGCTCGCTCATCGCCTTGAGGATCGGGAAAGTGTCGTGAACCGACAGCCCGCCTTCTTCGGCCAGGCGGTGACGGGCGAAGCGGTGCGCTTTGAGGATCGCGATCACCGAACGGTTGATCAGGCCACGGCCGTAGATCGAGGTCACCACGTTGTTGTTACGGTACAGCTGACCGATCAGCGGAATCATGGCTTCCGCGAGGGCTTCACGATCGATCCACTCACCGAGACACTGGTCGGGCTTCTGGGTCACGGGCAATACCTTCCACATGTAGGAGAAGAAAAAAGGGGCTACATTATGACGGCGCGAACAATCGCCGGCAATCCGCAGCGGTCGTATGACTGACATCCGTCAATCGGGATAGTTACAATCCGATGGGTCAAATTCCTCGACCGGAGCCACGACTGCCCGTGTCCGTATTACCTATTCCCAGCTTGCCGACCGCGGCCGGCAAGCAATCCTGGGGCAACCTCCCCGGCGCCGCCCTGAGCCTGGCCATCGCCGAGGCCGCAGGGCCGGCTAAACGTTTCACCCTGTTGCTCACTGCAGACAGCCAGAGCGCCGAGCGCCTGGAGCAGGAGCTGCGCTTCTTCGCGCCGGACCTGCCGGTGCTGCAGCTGCCCGACTGGGAAACCCTGCCCTACGACGTGTTCTCGCCGCACCAGGACATCATTTCCCAGCGTGTCGCCGCCCTTTACCAGTTGCCCGAACTGCGCCGCGGCGTGCTGGTGGTGCCCATCACCACCGCCCTGCACCGCCTGGCGCCGGCGAAGTTCCTGCTCGGCAGCAGCCTGGTGCTGGATGTCGGCCAGAAGCTCGATGTCGAGCAGATGCGCAGCCGCTTCGAGGCCGCCGGCTACCGCTGCGTGGACACCGTCTACGAACACGGCGAATTCGCCGTGCGCGGCGCGCTGATCGACCTGTTCCCGATGGGCAGCGAGCTGCCCTACCGCATCGATCTGTTCGATGACGAAATCGAGACGCTGCGCACCTTCGATCCGGAAACCCAGCGCTCCATCGACAAGGTGGACAGCATCCGCTTGCTGCCGGCCCGCGAATTCCCGCTGCGCAAGGAAGCGGTGACCGGCTTCCGTGGCCGCTTCCGCGAGCGTTTCGACGTCGACTACCGCCGCTGCCCGATCTACCAGGACCTGGCCAGCGGCCTGACACCTGCCGGCGTCGAGTACTACATCCCGCTTTTCTTCGAAGATGGCGAGACTTCGACGCTGTTCGATTACCTGCCGCAGGACACCCAGGTGTTTTCCCTGCCGGGCATCGAGACCGCCGCCGAGCAGTTCTGGACCGACGTCCGCAATCGCTACGAAGACCGCCGCTACGATCCCGAACGCCCGCTGCTGCCGCCAGCCGAAGTCTTCCTGCCGGTAGAGGACTGCTTTGCCCGCCTGAAGAACTGGCCGCGCGTGGTGGTCAGCCCGGAGCCGATCGAAAGCGGCGTCGGCCGCGAGCGCTTCCCTGCGCAAGCGCTGCCGGAACTGGCCATCGAGGCCAAGGCCAGCGAGCCGCTGGCGCGCCTGCGCCAGTTCATCGAGCAGTTTGACGGGCGCATCCTCTTCACCGCCGAATCCGCCGGCCGCCGCGAAGTGCTGCTGGAACTGCTGGCGCGGCTGAAGCTGCGCCCGGTGGAGGTCGAGGGCTGGCCGGGCTTCCTGGCGCACAAGGACCGCCTGGCAATCGCCATCGCGCCGATGGACGAAGGCCTGCTGCTGGACGCTGACAAGGGTCAGCCGGGCATCGCCCTGGTGGCCGAGAGCCCGCTGTTCGGCCAGCGCGTCATGCAGCGCCGCCGCCGCGAGAAGACCCGCGACGGCGGCGAGAACGTCATCAAGAACCTCACCGAGCTACGCGAAGGCGCGCCGGTGGTGCACATCGACCACGGCGTCGGCCGCTACATGGGCCTTATCACCCTGGAGATCGACGGCCAGAACGCAGAATTCCTCGCCCTGCAGTACGCCGACGAAGCCAAGCTCTACGTGCCGGTGGCCAACCTGCACCTGATCGCCCGCTACACCGGCAGCGACGACGCCCTGGCGCCGCTGCACAAGCTGGGCTCGGAAACCTGGCAGAAGGCCAAGCGCAAGGCCGCCGAGCAGGTCCGCGACGTCGCCGCCGAATTGCTCGACATCTACGCCCGCCGCGCCGCGCGCAAGGGCTACGCGTTCAAGAACCCGCAAGCGGACTACGCCACCTTCTCCGCCGGCTTCCCCTTCGAGGAGACCCCGGACCAGCAGACCGCCATCGAAGCCGTGGTGGCCGACATGCTCGCCGACAAGCCGATGGACCGCCTGGTCTGCGGCGACGTGGGCTTCGGCAAGACCGAGGTGGCCATGCGCGCGGCCTTCGTCGCGGTGCACAGCGGCAAGCAGGTTGCCGTGCTGGTGCCTACCACCCTCCTCGCCCAGCAGCACTACAACAGCTTCCGCGACCGCTTTGCCGACTGGCCGGTGAGCGTGGAGGTGATGAGCCGCTTCAAGTCCGCCAAGGAAGTCGAAGGCGCCGTGGCGCAGCTGGCCGAGGGCAAGGTCGACATCGTCATCGGCACCCACAAGCTGCTGCAGGACGACGTCAAGTTCAAGAACCTCGGCCTGGTCATCATCGACGAAGAACACCGCTTCGGCGTGCGCCAGAAGGAGCAGCTCAAGGCCCTGCGCAGCGAGGTGGACATCCTCACCCTCACCGCCACGCCGATCCCGCGCACGCTCAACATGGCCGTGGCCGGCATGCGCGACCTGTCGATCATCGCGACGCCGCCGGCGCGCCGCCTCTCGGTGCGCACCTTCGTCATGGAGGAACAGAAGTCGGTGATCAAGGAAGCGCTGCTGCGCGAACTGCTGCGCGGCGGCCAGGTGTACTTCCTGCACAACGAGGTGAAGACCATCGAGAAGTGCGCCCGCGACCTGGCGGAGCTGGTGCCCGAGGCGCGCATCGGCATAGGCCACGGGCAGATGAACGAGCGCGAACTGGAACGGGTGATGAGCGACTTCTACCACAAGCGCTTCAACGTGCTGGTGGCCTCGACCATCATCGAGACCGGCATCGACGTGCCCAGCGCCAACACCATCCTCATCGAGCGCGCCGACAAGTTCGGCCTGGCCCAGCTGCACCAGCTGCGCGGACGCGTCGGCCGCAGCCACCACCAGGCCTACGCCTACCTGCTCACCCCGCCGCGCAAGCAGATGACCCCGGACGCCGAGAAGCGCCTGGAAGCCATCGCCAACGCCCAGGACCTGGGCGCCGGCTTCGTGCTGGCCACCCATGACCTGGAAATCCGCGGCGCCGGCGAACTGCTCGGCGACGGCCAGAGCGGGCAGATCCAGGCGGTGGGCTTCACCCTCTACATGGAGATGCTCGAACGCGCGGTAAAAGCCATCCGCAAGGGCGAGCAGCCGAACCTGGAACAACCGCTGGGCGGCGGCCCGGACATCAACCTGCGCGTACCGGCGTTGATCCCCGAGGATTACCTGCCGGACGTCCACGCCCGCCTGATCCTCTACAAGCGCATCGCCAACGCCGCCGACGAGGATGGCCTGCGCGAGCTGCAGGTGGAAATGATCGACCGCTTCGGCCTGCTGCCGGACCCGGCGAAGAACCTGATCCGTCTGACTTTGCTGAAACTGCAGGCGGAAAAGCTCGGGATCGTGAAGGTAGATGCCGGCCCGCAGGGAGGCCGGGTAGAATTCGCCGCCGATACCTGCGTCGACCCGCTGGTGCTGATCAAGATGATCCAGAGCCAGCCCAATCGGTACAAATTCGAAGGGGCCACCCTCTTCAAGTTCCAGGTGCCCATGGAGCGCCCGGAAGAACGGTTCAACACGCTGGAGGCGCTGCTCGAGCGCCTCACGCCACAGACTCACTAAGGACACTGTGCATGCGCCTGTTCCAACCCTTGCTGCTGTCGCTGGCGCTTCTCTCGCCGGCCGCCTTCGCCGAGCCTTACCAGGTGGAGCTGATTCTCTTCCAGCAGTCCGGCGACCCCGTGTTCGCCAGCCGCCCCGCCCCCGACGACTGGGCCAAGGGCGCACAACCGCCGGGCCCGGACAGCTCGCGCCCCACCGCCATGGACGCGCAGGTCGCCAAGCTCAAGCAGAACGAAGGCTTCCAAGTCCTGATGCACAAGGCCTGGCGCCAGGAGATCGATGCCAATCCGGTGAAGGTTTCCCTGAGCGAAGGCGCCCAGCGTGACGGCCACTTCCCGGTGGAAGGCTCCGTCACCCTCAGCCAGCAGCGCTTCGTGAACACCCAGACCGACTTCTGGATCAACCAGTTCGGCCCGGACGGCCTGCTGGCCGCCAGCCAGCACATGGTCCAGGAAGCCAGCCTGAAGAACAGCGTGCTGACCTACCTCGACCATCCGAGCCTGGGCATGCTGATCAAGGTCACCCCGCTCAACGCCAAGCCCGCCTCCGCACCGCCGCCCGGCATGGAAGACGAGGCGCCCACCGGGCCGGAGGCTCCGCAGCAGCCACAGGCGCCCGCCGCTCCGGCAGACGGCGGTTTCGACGCTCCACCGCCGGCACAGCCCGCGCAATAACGAAAAAGCCCGGCATTCGCCGGGCTTTTTTTGCTCTTCGTAGGAGCGGGGGTTGTGGGGGCACCCCCGGGGGCCGGGGCGTGGAATTTTGGCGGCCACAGGGGCCGGAAAGGAAAACAAAA
>NZ_JBGLYK010000120.1:0-16866 GCF_047304025.1 Pseudomonas sp. Pseusp97
CGAGGGGGCGAAACAGGAAGCCTGCGCGTACGCCGAAGCGGCGCAGAAACATCCAACCACAAGCAAGAACATCGCGGGCATAGCCCGCTCCTACAAATGGCGCCGTATTGCAGAGTCTCCTCGTAATAAAGGAGCCCGCCGCGGAGGACTTCGCGGACAAGGTCCGCTCCTACGAGACGCAAAAACTCCGGCGCTGGCCTGGTACGCGAGCAAGCGTCTCAGCCCAGTACCGCCAGCACGCCCCCCATCACCGGCATGGCCGCCGCCGTCGGCAAAGCCCAGCGCGGCCGCCAGGCCAGCAGCAGGACCAGCACGGCGCCAGCAATCATCAGCAGGCACGCCCAGTAGACGATGCCCAGCTCAATGCCCATGCGGTGGATCGAATAGGCCAGCGCCAGTGCACCATCCACCAGCGCAGCGATGCGCAACAGCCGCACGCGTGATGCCGACGGCGCGCTGCCGAACAGGTCGCGGTGATGGCGCGACAGCGACAGGCAGGCCGCCGCCAGCGCCAGCAGGTTGAGACCGAACACCAGCAGCATCAGGCGTACTCCTCGTTTCGGACGCGACGTACGCGAGCGGGTTCGGCACGCTCCTGGCCCAGCCGCCAACCGAGGAAGCCGCAGAGTCCGCCGATCAGCAGCAGGCCGAGATCGATGCCGGCCATCATCCAGTCGCCGTTGGCGACATGCGTCGTCACCCGGCCCGGCTCGGGGCCGATCAGGCTCAGCAGGGGCAGCAGCAACGCCAGCGCCGCCAGCGCGGCGAACTGCTCGCGAGCCATGGCGCGGCTGCCACGACGCAACAGCGCGTGGGCCAGTGCCAGCAACCAGATCACCACGAAGACCGTGGCTTCCCAGCGGGTGCGCTGAAGCAGGTCGGCCGGCAGCAGGCGAGACGCCGCCAGCAAGCCGAGCGAAGCGATTGGCAAGCCGCCACAGACCGCACCGTTAAGCGTGCGCACCAGCGCCAGGCCACGGTGACCGCGGGTTTCGCGCTTGCTGACCCAGACCTGCAGGCCACCGAACACCATCACGCAACCCACCAGGCCGAGGACGAAGTACATCACCCGCAGCAGGTCGTTGCCGAACTGCGCCATGTGCAGGCCGGTCAGCCAGGCGTAGGTCCTGTAGCCCGGCTGGTAGGGCTTCTGCACATGCAGCAGTGCCCCGGTGCCGGAGTCGAAGGATACGGTCCGCTGGTCGTTGACCATGCTCTTGTCCACTGCCCGGCGGACCTGCACCATTGCCGACGCGTCGTTGGGGTGTTCGATGTTGATCCAGCCCACCTGGCTGTCGTCGCCCCAGGCCTCGCGGGCCTTGAGGATCATGTTGTCGATGGATTTCGGCGGCTTCGCCGGCTTGCCCAGCTCCTCCCGCTCGAAAGCGCCCTGCACGTCATGGAAGAAGTGCTCCAGGTCGTTCTTGTAGGCCACCTTGATGCCGGCGGTCATATAGAAGGTGATGAAGATCGCCAGGCCCGTGTAGGCCATCAGCAGGTGGAACGGCAGGCCGAGCACGCCCAGCACGTTGTGCGCGTCCAGCCACGCTCGCTGACGGGCCGCCTTCGGGCGCAGGGTGAAGAAGTCCTTGAAGATGCGTCGGTGGACGATCACCCCGCTGACCAGCGCCACCAGCATGAACACACCGGCGACGCCGACCACATAGAGGCCGAGCAGGCCGCCGTGCAGTTCGTAGTGCAGTTCGAGGAAGAAGTTGCCGCCGACTGTCCCGGGCAGCACCTCGCCGCTCTGCGCATCCACCAGGAAGGACTGGAACTCCCCGAAATCCGCCGGCTCCCAGCCCGCCGTCCAGTAGGGCATGCGTTCGCTGGGCGGGTGCATCCAGTAGCCGTGGGCCTTGGGCGCACGTTCGACGATCAGCTCGCGGACCTGGTCGGCGCCGACCTTGACCTGCTCCAGCTTGTGCAGCTGCGGGGTCATCCAGCGCGTCAGTTCCTTGTCGAACACCGCGACGGTGCCGGAGAACAGCACGACGAAGAGGATCCAGCTGACCAGCAGCCCGGCCCAGGTGTGCAGGCCGGACATCGATTGACGCAGGCTCATGGGCGCACTCCGTAGCCGGTCGGCAGGAAGGCCGCGACGCCCAGCACGACGCTCAGCAGCACCGGCAGGCAGACGGCGCGCCAGGGGCTTTTCGCGCCGAAGGCGTAGAGAATCGCCGCGACCCAGACGATGAAGCAGGCGAGGCTGGCCAGCGAGACGCGGTCCGGCCTCGACATGGGGAGGTAGACGCTGAGGAAGGCCGTGGCGGCATAGGCAAGGGCGTAGCCACCGACCACGGCGCTGAGGATGCGGGCCGCGACGGCGCCGGCTTGGGCTGCGCTCATGCGGCGGCACTCGGTTGGGTTGGGCGCGGGAAAACGCACATCGAGGTGAATCCTGCCAGGCGGCCCGGGCTCTGCCCAGGCGCGCGATTGAAAAGCAGAATTATATGATATTAGTTCTCAATTAAAAGAACTCAGCAGCGTCTTTTGTGAGTATCTGTGTCGAAAACACGCTGAACGGCATAGGTCGCGGTCACGTCCATGGCACGCAACAGACTGTTCATCATCAGGTCGGCCTCGGCGGTGAGCCGCGGTGGCGGCTGCTCCTGGAGGATGCGCGACGCGCCAGGGGTCAGCTCGACGGCCGCCACCACCGAGCCCTTGCCGAACAGGTATTCGTAGATCAGCAGGTAATCCGTGCCCGGCAGGTCCTTGAACTCGGCGATGCGCCGCAGCACGTTGATCGAGCCGAGTATCCAGTCGCGCCTTTCGGTGAACTCCAGCACGCCGAGGCTCCAGGTCTGGGTCGCCTCGTCGTAGTGATTCCAGGCCGGCGAGCGCAGGTGCCGGCTCCAGCCCGCCACCCAGGCCGCCGCGGTGGTGCCCTGCCCCAGTTCGCACAGCTCGCCCCAGGTCAGGCCACCTCGTCGATGATGATGACCGTCCAGCCACTGCTCCAGATCCGGGAAACAGGCGGCGGAGCCCGCTTCCATGGAGAGGAAAGCCTCGAGTCGCGGGCGACTGATGGAAACTTTCAGGTACAGCTGGCATGGCTCGGCCATGGGGTCTCCTCTTCTCTGATCCAACCGGTAATATCGGGACGCCGCGCGCGTCTCGAATTGCTGAATCGATAATCCTAGAGGTTCGCCCTGCCGTCGGTTCTCCTGGGCTTTCGACCGTGAAGTGAGATTCTTCAGAACATCTTGTACAACTGTTCAGTTTTCCGCAGACGATTTGACCGTTAGCGGCTTTATCGTCTTGACAGCGCGCTCGCCGATCTCTGCATGGCCCGCTCCAGGCCCTCGAAAACCCGTGGCGAAAGGCACTGGGCGACGTTGAAGCGCAGGTAGCCGGTGGCGCTCTGGCTCAGGCTGAAGACGTTACCCGGCGCCAGCACCAGGTTCTCCGCCAGGGCCGCCCGCGAGACCTCCGCGGCGTCCAGGCCGCCCGGCAGGCGGGCCCAGATGAACAGGCCGCCGCGCGGCTCCAGCCAAGGCTGGATGTCCAGCGCGCGCAAGCGCTGCAAGGTTTCCCCCATGGCATCGGCCAGCCGACCGCGCAGGCTGTCCAGGTGACGGCGGTAGCTGCCCTTGCGCAGCAACTCATGGAGCATCTCGGCGCTGAACGGGCTGTTGCCGAAGCTGGTCGCCAGCTTCAGGTCGACCAGCCGCTCGCACCATTCCGGCTGGGTGGCGATGTAGCCGCAGCGCACCGAGGCCGACAGCGTCTTGGAGAAGCTGCCGACCTGGATCACCCGTTCCAGCCCGTCGAAGGCCGACAGCCGCGGCGCACTCTCGTGCTCGAAATCGCCGAAGATATCGTCCTCGACGATCAGCAGGTCATGGGCCTCGGCCAGCTTCAGCAGGCGGTGCGCAACCAGCGGCGAGAGCACCGCGCCAGTCGGGTTGTGGAAGGCCGAGTTGGTGATGTACAGGCGCGGCCGGTGCTGTTCCAGCAAGGTGGCCATGGCGGCGACGTCCGGCCCGGTCGGCGTGTAGGGCACGCCGATCACCTGCACGCGGTGCGCACGCAGCAGGGCCTGGAAGTTGAAGTACCCCGGGTCGTCCACCAGCACGCAGTCGCCCGGCTCCAGCAGGAAGCGGCAGACCAGGTCGATGGCCTGGGTGCCGTTGTCGGTGAGCACCACCTGTTGCGCGCTGACCGGCACGCCGTAGTCCGCCAGCCGGCGGGCGAGCTGTTCGCGCAGGCCGGAATGGCCATAGGGACGGCCGTATTCCAGCAGCCCCGACTGCGGCTCGCGGGCGATCTGCCGCAGCGCGCGGCGCAGCTCCTCCTCCGGCAGCCAGGACGGCGGCAGCCAGCCGCAGCCGGGCTTGAGCGAAGTGTCCGCGGCTTCCAGCGACTGCCGCGAAATCCACAGCGGGTCGATGCTGCGGTCCAGCGTCGGGCCGACATCCGCCAAAGACAGCGGCGGCGCATGGCCGGCAACATAGAAGCCGGAACCCCGGCGCGCGGCGATCACCCCCTCGGCGGCCAGCCGGTCGTAGGCTTCCACGACAGTGGTCTTGGACACCTCCAGCTGTTCGGCCAACTGGCGAATCGACGGCAGCCGTTCTCCCGGCACCAGCGCCCGCGCAGCCAGGCGCTCGCGCACGTGCTGCATGACGGAATCGACCCGCGTGCTCCTTGGTCTGCCCATGTCGTCCTCAACAGCTCCGAGTCAATGTGTACCGAGATAATTTACGGACAGTTTGCGTAAATTGTACCCTTCTGTCACTGGCCGTCCGGCGGCTCCGCGCGCACTCTCAAGGCTCGCTCTCCTGCCGGAAGACCCCACCATGAACAACACCACCACTCTCGCCACGAACAGCAACCTCGGCGGCTGGCTCAGTGGTTTCCTCGGCGTGCTCATATTCAGCGGCTCGCTGCCGGCAACGCGGGTCGCCGTGGCCGACTTCGACCCGACCTTCCTCACCCTTGCCCGCGCCAGCATCGCCGGCCTGCTGGCGGCGGCGATCCTGCTGTTGCTGCGGCAGAAGCTGCCGGCGCGCCGGGACCTGATTCCCCTGCTGATAGTCGCCGGAGGCGTCGTAGTGGGCTTCCCGCTGCTCACCGCGTTGGCGCTCAAGCACGTCAACTCGGCCCATGCCATTGTCTTCGTCGGCCTGCTGCCGCTGGCTACCGCGCTGTTCGGCGTGGTCCGTGCCGGCGAGAAGCCGCGTCCGGCGTTCTGGATCTGCTCGATGCTGGGCAGTGCCGTGGTGGCGGGCTTTGCCCTGTCGCAGAGCGGTGCGGGCAACTTCACCGGCGACCTGCTGATGCTGGCGGCGGTGGCGGTCTGCGGCCTGGGCTACGCCGAGGGCGGACGCATCGCCCGCCACCTGGGCAGCTGGCAGGTGATCTGCTGGGTGCTGGTGCTGTCCCTGCCGCTGATGCTGCCGCTGGCCTGGTACACCCAGCCGGAAACCTTCAGCGGCGCCAGTTGGCCGGCCTGGCTGAGCCTGGGCTACGTCTCGCTGTTCAGCATGCTGATCGGCTTCTTCTTCTGGTACCACGGCCTGGCCACCGGCGGCATCGCCGCGGTCGGCCAATTGCAGCTGCTGCAACCCTTCTTCGGCCTGGCCCTGGCCGGCCTGCTGCTGCACGAGCAGATCAGTCCGCTGATGGCCGGCGCCACTGTCGCCGTGGTGCTGTGCGTGGCGGGGGCGAAACGCTTCGCCCGCTGACCGCCGGTTTCCTTCCGCGTCCCGCCCGAGAAAAATCGCGGTATCATCGGGCGTTTGCATACTCGGCTGGACTGCCGGAAGGAAACTCGGATGAAGCCACCCGCCGAATCTCCACTGCCTGCGGCGGAGCGCGACGAACTCGCACCCCGGCCACGGCTAACCCTGGGCAGCCATGTGCACAGCGGCTTCGACCTGCGCAGCGGGCGCATGCAGAACATCTCCCGGCACCGCGCCGCGCTGGCCTTCCTGTACGGCGACATGCCGGTCTCGGGCAGCGTCACGCCACGCTCGGGCCGCGAGATCCGGGTGTTTCGCGATGACCAGATCGTCCGCGTCAGCCGCGAGCTGGAGCAGGAGCACGCCTGGCGCCTGGAGCTGCGCGAGCTGGGCTTCAAGCCGGCGATGCGCCGCAGCGATGCGCTGGAGGACAGCGCCGGGGAAATGTTCGAACTGCCCGACGACAGCGCCTGGCAGGAGTTCATGCGCGAAGGCCTGCCGCAGCTGCGCGAGCAGGGCTGGGAAATCGACATCCGTCCCGAATTCGTCTTCGACCTCACGCCGGTGGAGAACTGGTACGCGGAGATCGAGGAAACCGACGACCGCCAGTGGTTCGACCTGGAGCTGGGCATCGAGGTGGAAGGCCGGCGCATCAGTTTGCTGCCGGCGCTGATCGAGCTGATCCGGCGCATGCCGGCGCTGCTCGATCCGGTCGCCCTCGCCCGCCACGCCGACGATGAACAACTGGTGCTGCGCCTGGATGCCGGGCGTAATCCGATCCACACCTGGCAGACCGCTTCCGACCGTCCGCTGCGCGTCTCGCTGCCGTTCGGCAAGCTCAAGCCGATGCTCGGCACCCTGTCCGAGTTCTATATCGGCGAACAGCTGCCGGTGCGCCGGCTGCGCATGGGCGCGCCGGACGCCGCGCGCCTGACCGAGCTGGAAGAACTGCCGCTGACCTGGCAGGGCGGCGAGCAACTGCGCGAGATCGCCCACCGCCTGCGCGACTACCGCGCGCAGCCGGCGCCAATTCCCGCCGGCCTCAACGCCGAGCTGCGCGCCTACCAGCACGAGGGCCTGAGCTGGATGCAGACCCTGCGCGAAGTCGATGCCAGCGGAATCCTCGCCGACGACATGGGCCTGGGCAAGACACTGCAATCCCTCGCCCACGTGCTGCTGGAAAAACAGGCCGGGCGCCTGACCAGCCCGGCGCTGGTGATCATGCCGACCAGCCTGATCCCCAACTGGCTGGACGAGGCCGAGCGCTTCACCCCCGACCTGCGCGTACTCGCCCTGCATGGCGCCGGGCGGCGCAAGGCGTTCGCCAGGATCGCCGAGCACGACCTGATCCTCACCACCTACGCCCTGCTGCCGCGCGATGCCGAGAAGCTCGCGCAGCACGAGTATCACCTGCTGATCCTCGACGAGGCGCAGAACATCAAGAACGCCACCACCAAGGCGGCCCAGGCCGCGCGGCACCTGCGCGCGCGCCACCGGCTGTGCCTGACCGGCACGCCGCTGGAGAATCACCTGGGCGAGCTGTGGTCGCTGTTCCATTTCCTGCTGCCGGGCTGGCTGGGCGATGCGCGGCAATTCGCCGTGGACTACCGCACGCCCATCGAGCGCCACGGCGACCAGGGCCGCCTGGCGCACCTGGCCGCGCGCATCCGGCCTTTCCTGCTGCGTCGCACCAAGGAGCAGGTGGCTTCGGAGCTGCCGCCCAAGAGCGAATTCATCCAGCACATCGAGCTCAGCGAGGCGCAGCGCGACCTCTACGAGACCGTGCGCCTGGCGCTGGACCGCAAGGTGCGCGACGAGATCGCCCGCCGTGGACTGGCGCGCAGCCGCATCATCATCCTCGAGGCGCTGCTCAAGCTGCGCCAGGTCTGCTGCGACATCCGCCTGGTGAACAAGGAAGCGCCGCCGCCCACCGGCAAATCCGCGCGCGCGGTGACCTCGGGCAAGCTGGTCTACCTGCTCGACATGCTCGAAGAGCTGCTCGCCGAAGGCCGCCGGGTGCTGGTGTTCTCGCAGTTCACCTCGATGCTCGCGCTGATCGGCGAGGCGCTGGCCGAGCGCAACCTGGAGTACGCGCTGCTCACCGGCGACACCCGCGACCGCCGCGCACCGGTGAAGGACTTCCAGGAAGGCCGCGTGCCGCTGTTCCTGATCAGCCTGAAGGCTGGCGGTGTAGGGCTGAACCTCACCGCGGCCGACACCGTGATCCACTACGACCCCTGGTGGAACCCGGCCACCGAGAACCAGGCCAGCGACCGTGCGTATCGCATCGGCCAGGACAAGCCGGTGTTCGTCTACAAGCTGATCGCCCGTGGCACGGTGGAGGAAAAGATCCAGCTGCTGCAGCGCGACAAGGCCGCGCTGGCCGCCGGCATCCTCGACGGCTCCGGCAGCGACTGGCAGCTGGACGACGCGGATATCGACGCGCTGTTCGCCCCGCTGCCCAAAGCCGTCTGACCCTCCCCACCTCCCGTAGGAGCGAGCTTGCTCGCGAACACCTCTGGCGGCGGAGTAACTCGTAGAGCGCATAACGCGCCAGCGTTATCCGCCGTCATGATCGGCGGATAACCCGTTCCGGGTTATGCGCCCTACATACTGCCCCAGGGCGTCTGCCCCTCTCCGCCTCCTGTAGGAGCGAGCTTGCTCGCGAACACCTCCGGCGGCGGAGTAACTCGTAGGGCGCATAACGCGCCAGCGTTATCCGCCGTCATGATCGGCGGATAACCCGTTCCGTGTTATGCGCCCTACATACTGCCCCAGGCAGTCCGCCCCTCTCCGCCTCCTGTAGGAGCGAGCTTGCTCGCGAACACCCCTGGCTGCGGAGTTCACCGTAGATCGTTCTGGGTTATGCGCCCAAAGAACTGAAGAACCTCCTGACACCACAAAGGGGAAATCCACTACATAACCCATCACCGGGATGTAGGAATCTACTCCTGCGCCGACGCAATGAGCCCGGACCCGGCAGAGGCAGACGCCCCGGGCGAACCAGGGCTCTTGCCGGCGCACATGATTTCCCCGCAGCCCTGGCCAGTCCTTTTCTGGGCCGGGGCTTTTTTTGCGCCCCTTGCAGGCAGCGGACTTCAGCGCATTCCCCAGCCATGGCTGACCAGCACCGATTGGCCGGTGAGCGCCGCCGAAGGGAAGCTGGCCAGGAACAGCACGGTCTGCGCCACGTCCTCCACGGTAGTGAACTCCCCATCCACCGTCCCGCCGAGCATCACCTCCTTCACCACCGCTTCCTCGCTGATGCCCAGCTCCTTCGCCTGCTCGGGAATCTGCTTCTCCACCAGGGGCGTGCGCACGAAACCGGGGCACACCACGTGGGAGCGCACGCCGTGTGGCCCGCCCTCCTTCGCCAGCGTGCGCGCCAGCCCGAGCAGGCCGTGCTTGGCGGTGACGTAGGCGGATTTCAGCGGCGAGGCTTCATGGGAGTGGACGGAACCCATGTAGATCACCACCCCACCGCGCCCGGCCGGGTACATCTGGCGCAGCGCCGCGCGGGTGGTAAGGAAGGCACCGTCGAGGTGGATGGCGAGCATCTTCTTCCAGTCGGCGAAGGCGAAATCCTGCAATGGGTTGACGATCTGGATGCCGGCATTGGAGACCAGGATGTCGAGCCCGCCGAGGGTGGCCACTACCCGCTCGATGCCGCTGTCCACTGCCTGTTCGTCGGTCACGTCCATGGCCACCGCCAGGGCCTTGCCGCCGGCAGCTTCGATCTCTGCCACCACGCGCTGGGCGGCGTCCTGCTGCAGGTCGGCGATGGCCACAGCGGCACCGGCCTGCGCCAGGGTCAGGGCGATCTGCCGGCCAATGCCGCTGGCCGCGCCGGTGACCACCGCGATCTTGCCGTTCAATGCTTTCATCGGAGAGCTCCCGGGGAGGTTGGAACTCTCACTCTAGACGGCCCTAATCGCGGAGCAGCTGAATGTCGCCATCCTGGTTCTGCCGGTACAGGGTGTAGGGAAGCGCCAGGGTATCGGCCACTGCGGAAAGGCCCATGTCCAGAAACGCCACCGGCACGTTCATCGGTGCGACGGTATAAAGAGCCCCACCACGATAGTTGGAATCGCCGCTCATCACACACAGGTTGTAGACCACTCCCCCGTATACGCGTGGAAGCGTGTCGCCACAGCCTGTTCCTTTGAGTTGCAGGTCGTCCACGCGGGCCACGTTGTCGCTGGAAAGTGTTCGTGTCGATCCACAACCGGCGATACCGGCGAAGGTCATCAGGAGTACCAGCAGGCGAATCGGCATCGTTCATCTCCCTTGAAGTTCGGATTCCGCTCAGTCACGGCGCAGCTCGATGCTGCCATCGCGGTTCTGCCGATACAGGGTGTAGGGCAAGGCCAGGGTATCGACGACGCCGGAGAAGACCATGTCCAGCACCGGCAGGATCGGTGGGCCGAAGGTGTCGTTGGCGGGTGTGGCCGGCGGCGTGTAGCCATTCTGGGCCGGGGGCTCGCCGTACAGCTGGCAGGCATCCCAGACCACGCCGCCGTACACGCGCGGAATGGCACCGCAATAGGTCCCCTTGAGCCTCAGGTCGCTGGCATCGACCACGTCGTCGCTGCGCAGGGTGTGATAGGACCCGCAACCGCCGAGCAGCGCGGCGCCGAGCAGCAAGCCGGAACGGAACATCGTCATATCGAAACTCCTTCTCGATAGCGAAAGCGGCAGCTTACCAGCCCTTGAGCTGGTCCCAGCGCCAGTTGCGGTACTGGTAGATCAGTGTACCCAGCAGACCATAAGCCGCCGCCATGGCGAAAAGGACGAGGATGCGGTCAGCCACGGCCGAGAGCGGCAGGTTCATCTGGTTCATCTCCACCACCGCGCGGATCGCCCAGGTGGACGGAATGGCGTCTGCCAGCAGTTGCACCCACCCCGGCATGGCCTGGGGCGGCCAGGTGAAGCCGGCCATGTAGAACAGCGGCAGGGTGATGAAGGTCATGGTCAGGTACACCGCTTCTTCCGAGGGCAGCAGTTCGGCGATGAATTCGCTCATGGCGATCACCGCCAGCAGGAACGGCAGCACCAGGCCCATCAGCATGAAGAACGAGGCCGTCTGCCGGTAGCCCATCATCCATGGCCAGATCACGTAGAAGAGCATTGCCAGCACCGTCCAGATCGCGAGCTGCGCAGCGTAGCGGCCGTAGCGGGTGGAAGTGGGCTGGCGCAGCGAGCGCGGTGTGCCGCCGCGCAGGTTGAGGTTCACCCGTGTGCAGGAAAGCAGCAGGCTGTGCTGCAGGATCAGCGTCACCAGCCCCGGCAGGACGATGGCGGCGAAGCTGGTGCCAGGGTTGAACAGATCGGTCAGCTGGCCGACGGCGGGTTGCAGCAGGACGTTCGCCTGTACCTCGGAGAAGCCGCCGCGCATCAGCCGCTCGCGGTTGTAGCGCAGCGACAGCTCGGTGTAGGTGGCGCTGATGTCCTGCTGGATCTGCCCGTTGGCCATGCGGTTGGTGGCATCGCCGAAGATCGGCACGGTCACCGCCTCGCCGCGCAGCACGCGCTTCTCGAAGTCCAGCGGGATCACCACGATGGCGAACAGCTTGCGCCAGGCCAGATCGTGCTGCGCCTCGGGCAACTGGTCGTAGCCGAGCGTGGCGATCTTCGGCGCGGCGTCGAGCAGGCGCACCAGTTCGCGGGAGACGGCGCTGTGGTCCATGTCGATCACCGCTACCGGCAGATCGTCCATGGTGCGGTGTGCGTAGGGCAAGGTGGTGAGCGCCACCGACAGCACCATCAGCAACCACAGCGGCTTGCCGAGCATGCCGGTCAGGGATTCGCGGAAGACCTTCCAGAAATTCTCCATGCGCGCTCCTTACGCCGGGCTCAGGTCGAGGCGCCGGCGCAGGCGCATCTTGGCGATCATGTAGGCGATCAGCGGATAGAGCAGCAGTTTGCAGCAGGTGTAGAGACCGGATTCGGCCGGCGCCCTGCGAAGGAACTGGTCGAACAGGCCGTGCAGGGTGTGGGTCAGAGGTTCGGCCTCGGAGATGATGCGGGCGATCGACGGCATCGCCAGCTCCGGCAGCAGCACGCCGGAATAGGTCTGCGCCACACCGATCAGCAGGCCGATCAGCGAGTAGGCACTGAAGCGGTTGGCGGTGAAGATGAACAGCATCAGCCCGACGCTCTGCGCCGCCGCCACGTAGCAGACGGTGATCGCCAGCATCCACCAGGTGTTGCCATTGATGCGCGCGCCGTTGAGCTCCACCAGCAGGAACAGCTCGACCATCAGCAGCGTGCTGAACAGCAGCGTGTAGGGCGCCAGCTTGCCCAGCAGCCGTGCGCCCAGGGCCTGGGCGCGGAGGATGTGCGGCGATGACGCGCGCAGCTCCGGCGCTTCGCGCGCCAGCACGTGCACGGTGGCGACGATCACGAACAGTTGCAGCAGGTGCACGATGGCGGCGAACTGCTGGAAGTAGATGTAGCTGCCGCTGGCGTTGAACAGACTCTCGTAGGACACGCTGATGCTCGCCAGCGCGGGCATGGCGCGATCCATGCCCGCGGCCAGCCGCGGGCGCAGCTCGGCGTTGAGCGAACTCATCAGGCCGCTGAAGTCCTGGGTCGAATAGAAGCCGGCGGAATAGAACAGCGAGTTGTAGTACAGCTCGGCGACCGGCTGGCGGCCGGACAGGGCGTCGGCCTCGAAGTCGCGAGGGATGTAGAGCAGCGCATAGTCGTCGGCCATGCGCAGGCGGCGCAGGCCTTCCTGCAGACCGCCACCGAGCACCTCGACCTTGGCGTGGGAACCGGCGTCCAGCTCGCGGACGATCTTGCGCGACAGGCTGCTGTGGTCGGCATCGACCACAGCTACCGGCATGTCCAGCAGCGTCCCCGCCTGGTACACGCCGCTGATCACCACGAACAGCAACAGCGGCCAGAGCCAGCCGAGCCAGTGGATCGTCCAGCTGCGCAGGGCAACCCGCGTTTCGCTGCCGAAGGCCTGGGCGAAACGCAGCAGGTTGCGCCTTACTGCTTCCACTGCCACAGCGCGCTCATGCCGGGACGCAGGCCTTGTACCGGCTGGTCCGGATACAGGCGCACCTCGAAGGTCTTCAGGTCGAAATCGCCGGTGGCGCGGGTGGCGCGCTTGGTGGCGAAGTCGCCGAGCGGCGCGATGTAGGCGACCCGGGACTTCACCTCGGCGCCCTTGAGCGCCGGCACCTGGATGGAGACTTCATCGCCCTTCTTCACATCGGCCAGGATGTCTTCGCGCAGGTTGAACACGAAGTAGCTGTCGGACAGCCGCACCAGCGTCAGCAGCGGGCTGTAGGCGTTGACCAGCTCGCCCTGCTCCGCCGGGATCGGCCCGACCTCGCCGTCCACCGGTGCGACCACGTTGAGGTCGTCGGTCTGCGCCTGCAGCTCGAGGATCTGTGCGTCGGCCCGGCGCACTGCGGCCTCCAGCGCGCGGCGGCGTTCCTCGCGGTCGCCCTGGGTGCCTTCATCGAGATTGGCCTGTGCCTCGGCGACGCGGTTGCGCGCCACGTCGCGACCACGCCGGGACAGGTCCAGCTGCGCCTGCGAAACGAAGCCGCGGCCGGCCAGCTCTTCGTTGCGCTGGTACTCCAGTTCGGCGTTGCGCAACTCGGCCTGGGCCTGGGACAGGCTGGCCTGCAGGGCGCGCAGGGTTTCCTCGCGGGTGCCATGCAGGGATTCATCGAGATTGGCCTGCACCTGGTTACGTGCAGCGCGCAGGGAGTCCAGCTGGGCCTGCAGCTCCGGGCTGCTGAGCGAGATCAGCAGCTGGCCCTGCTTCACGTCGTCGCCGCGCCGCACATGCAGCACTTCGACGCGCCCCTTGGCCTTGGAGGCGACTATGACGTTGGTGGCGTCCGCCTCCCCTTGCAGCAGCAGCGGCTGGGTGTGCAGGCGCAGGTAGAGGGTAATGGCGATGATCACCAGGATCAGCAGCGGGGCGAACAGTTTCCATCCCTTCATGGAGCGGTCTTCTCAGGCGGCGGATGCACCGATGGTAGTGCATCCGCCTGCAGAGCGGCGGCTCTGGATCAAAGCCGCCGTGCGATCAGCGCTCGTCGTCGCTGATCAGGTCACGCTCGCTGCCGCGTTGCGGCGAACTCGGCGAGGGGAAACGCGACGAGGCGTAACGGACCACCAGGATGGCCAGGGCCAGCAGCAACAGAGCGACGGAAACCAGGATGATGCCGTCGTCGGGGACGTGGTTGTGCTGGATGTCGGCGATCATCAGGCGGGTCAGCGCGGTCATCGCCACGTAGATCAGGAAGCGCACCGGCATGTGGTTGGTCTTGAAATAGATACCGACCATGGCTCCCAGTTCGAGGTAGATGAACAGCAGCAGGATGTCATCGATGCTGGCGTGTCCCTTGCCCACCATCTCGCCGAAGGCCACCGCCGCCGACCAGAACACCGTGCCGCCGATGGCGAACAGCGCCAGGTAGTGGAAACCCTCCACCAGCAGGTTGCCCAGGGATTCGGCACAGCCGTGCATCCGCTCGCTCAGGCGCTCGGCCCAGTTCTGTTTCATTCGTCGGTTCTCCGCAATACAAGGCTGTGTTGGCGTGAAGCCTGCAAGTGCTACGCCATTGATCTTGGGCAGTCATCCCACAGACAGGCTGCGACAAGATGACTGCAACTTTTTCGGCCGCCCCCGAGTCCATCCAGAGGCACGCCACAAAACAGGCAGGAACGAGTGATGGAAAGCCCCTTTCAGAAACTGACCGACGCTTTTCAGGAACAATACCGCGTCAACTTCAGCCTCGAACGGCCCGACGGCAGCATCGTCCTCACCCTCTCCACCGAGGAGGGCGTGGCCGCGCGCCGTCTGATCCGCAACACCCAGTTGCAGGACCCGGAGCAGCTGCAGCGCTTCATCCAGAGCATCCGCTTCGGCATCGCCATCGAGCAAGGCGGCACGGCGCCGCAGTTGCTGGCTGCCATGACGCGCGGCGAAAACGGCCTGCCGATCGCGTCCTGAAGCGCACCCTCGCAAGAATTCCTTCCTTCAGAGCGATCTGACTGACGATTCCTTGCGCCAGTCACCAGGTTCTACCGCGCGCGCCTTCAGGGCGCGCGCACTGCTTTGGGCCGCCGCCCATACTGGCCCTTTACAGGCACGTCTCCTTTCTGCGTCTACGCTGCTGGCAATGATCCGCACAGCCGCAGTAGCATTGCGCGATCACTTTACTGTATAAATACACAGTTATTTCGAATCCCCCCAATCAAAGAGAAGGCTCAGAGGTGATGAATGGCCGTCGAAGTGGTGTACCGCAGCAGCCGCGATCCGGAGCGCCTGTTCATGGATAAGGCAGAAGCCGACCGGCACGACAAGATGCTGGAGCTGGCGGAAACGCTGGCCGACGTGCTGCAGAAGGCGGTGCCTTCGCTGAATGAGGACCAGCTGGAGGAAATCGGCATCTTCATGGCCAGGAACCGCGATGCCTTTGCCCGCGCCTTCAAGAATCAGCCGGATGCGTTGGGCGAGATATTCAGCGAACCCGCTGCCGAGGAGTGAGCCCAGGAAACTGCCATGCGCTCCAGCTCTTGAGAACTTCCTGAGAAGTACCCGCACACTCCGAACGGCCCCGTTCAGGAGGCCTCGTTGAAGTTTCAGTGCGTAGGGCGGATAACGCTGGCGCGTTATCGCCCTACGATCCTGTCCTCCCGCCGATTGACGCCTGAACCGTAGGAGCGAGCTTGCTCGCGAACCGCACTCTGCCGCGCTCTCCGGCACAGCACTCATGCCAGCGGCGCACGGGAACCGATGGGTATCGCTGCGCTCCACACCATCCTACGTTCGTGCTTCGCCCTAATTCCGACGGGGATGAAAAGCGAGTTCGCGGACAAGGTCCGCCACTACCAAGGGATGAAACACCGACGCGAGTGCGGTTCGCGAGCAAGCTCGCTCCTACAGCTGCTATAGATGCTAGCCAGCTCAGTGCCCCGAATATTCCCCATAGAGAATCCGCTCGGCCAGCTTGTCGGCCACCCGTGCCGGCGACAGGTGATCGGCCTGGGCGTGGGCATAGACCTCGGTCAGGCGCTCGGCGATGCGCGAAAGGTGGGCGGTGATGACAGGGATCGCTTCGCCCTGGTGCTGCAGGGCCACGTAGATCAGCCCGCCGGAGTTGATCACGTAATCCGGCGCATAGAGGATGCCCCTTCCCTCCAGCTCATCGGCGACATCGGCATAGGCCAGTTGATTGTTGGCCGCGCCCGCTACCGCGGCGCAACGCAGGTGGCCAACCACCTGCGAGGTCAGCACGCCGCCCAGCCCGCAGGGCGCGAGGATGTCGCACGGGGTGGTGAGCAACGCTTCGTTGGGCACCGGCCGGGCGCCCAGTTGCTCCACGGCAAGTTGCACCTTGCCCGGGTCGATATCGCTGACCAGCAGTTCCGCCCCCGCCGCCGACAGATGCTCGGCCAGCGCATAGCCGACGTTCCCCAGCCCCTGGATCGCCACCCGCAGGCCATCGAGGTCATCGCTGCCCAGGCGCGCCTGGGCACTGGCGCGGATGCCGGCGAATACGCCGAGCGCGGTATGCGGGGACGGGTCGCCGCCACTGGTGGTGCTGGTGACGTGCCGGGTGAACTGGGCGATGCAGTCCATGTCGGCGCTGGAGGTGCCGCTGTCCACTGCCGTGATGTATGCGCCGCCCAGTGAATCGATCGCGCGGCCGAAGGCCTCGAAGAGTTCGCCACGGTTGTCGACGTGCGGGGCGCGCAGGACCACCGCCTTGCCGCCGCCCTGGCGCAGGCCGGCGAGCGCCGCCTTGTAGCTCATGCCCTGGGCCAGGCGCGCGGCATCGCGCAGCGCGGCTTCCTGGCTGGGGTAAGGCAGGTAGCGGCAGCCGCCCAGCGCGGGGCCGAGACGGGAGTTGTGGATGGCGATGATGGCCTTGAGTCCCGTGGCCGGGTCCTGGAAGAGATGCAGCGACTCGAGCCGGGTGGCTTCCATCATGTCGAACATGGCGGCGCTCCCTTGCTGGGGGTGGACGGCTGTCCGCAAGCGGACCCTTTGAGTATAGGCAGCGCCCGTCACATCATCTTCACGGGCGACGACCGCGCCACTGGACGAGTGCCGGGCGCTCCGGTTACAACCGCAGGGTCAGCCGGAGATCGCCATGGACCCGCGTCAAGCCTGCCTTGCCTGTCTCGCCCAGGACCCGCC
>NZ_JBGLYK010000121.1:0-16838 GCF_047304025.1 Pseudomonas sp. Pseusp97
CCCCCCCCCCCCCCCCCCCCCCCCCCCCCCCCCCCCCCCCCCCCCCCCCCCCCCCCCCCCCCCCCCCCCCCCCGCGCGCCCCCCCCCCCCCCCCCCCCCCCCCCCTCCTACGAAGAGCCGTCCGGTATCGGATATCGGGGATCAGGCCGCACTCGCCGCAAACTTCTCGTAATAGAAATTCGCCGGCGTGATGCCCTGTTCGCGGATGTACTGGCTCACCGCCTCGACCATCGGCGGCGGGCCGCAGAGGTAGATGTCCACCTCACCGTCGTTGAGGTGCGCCGGTTCGATGTGCTGGGTGACGTAGCCCTTGCGCGGGTAGCTGCTCTCCGGGCTGGCCACGCAGGCGCTCCAGGTGAAGTGAGGGATGCGCGCGGCGAAGGCTTCCAGGCGATCCATCTCGACCAGGTCGAAGTCGTGGGTGACGCCGTAGATCAGGTGCAGCGGATGCTCGCTGCCGCGCTCGGCGATCTGTTCGAGCATCGCGGTGAAGGGGGCCAGGCCGGTGCCGCCGGCCAGCAGCAACAACGGCCGCCTGATCTCGCGCAGGTAGAAGCTGCCCAGCGGGCCGGCCAGGGTCATGGCGTCGCCGGCTTTCGCCAGGCCGGTGAGGAAGCTGCTCATCAGCCCGCCCGGCACGTTGCGGATCAGGAAGCTGACTTCGCCGTCCTTCTGCAGCGAGCTGAAGGAATAGGCGCGGCTCTGCTCGCTGCCCGGCACCCGCAGGTTGACGTACTGCCCCGGCAGGAAGGCCAGCTTGCTCAGGGCTTCGCCCTTGATCGACAGCGCGATGGTGCTTTCGGAGAGCTGGCGCACCGCGCTGATACTGGCCTCGAAGCTGGCCTGGGCGGTCTTGCAGACCTGCGAAGAGGCCGGCACGCGCACCACGCAGTCGCTCTGCGCGCGCATCTGGCAGGTGAGAACAAAGCCCTGCGCCGCTTCGTCCTCGGTCAGCGCATCCTCGATGTAGTCCTGGCCCAGGTCGTAGCGGCCGGCCTCGGCGAAACACTTGCAGGTGCCGCAGGCGCCGTCGCGGCAATCCAGCGGGATGTTGATGCCCTGGCGGTAGGCCGCGTCGGCCACGGTCTCGCTGGGGCTGGCGTCGATGAAGCGGGTAACGCCGTCTTCGAAGTTGAGGGCGATCTTGTGGTTCATGGCGTGCACCTCGGCGCCGTGCAGGCGGCATCACGCTCGGCGAATCCGCGCGCGCGACGCACAGCCCTGCCGGCGGAATCAGATGTGGTAGATGTCGATGACCTGGCGGACGTAGTCGTTCTTCAGGACCACCTTCTTGGCCAACACCCGCGGCTGCTCGCCACGCACGTCGAGCGTGTAGAAGCTGGTGCCGAAGTAGCTGTCCACCGTCTTGTAGCGGAAGCTCAGGGTGTGCCAGTTGAAGCGCACCTGGCACTGCCCGTCGGCCTCGCCGAGCACCTCGATATTGCTGAGGTTGTGCGAGGTGCGGGTGTCCGGCAGGGTCGCGCTGGAACGCTCGGTCTTGATGCGGAACACGCGATCTTCCAGGCCGCCACGGTTGCCGTACCAGATCAGCGAGATTTCCCGCTGCGGATCTTCGGTGAGCTGGTCGCGGTCGTCCCAGGCGGGCATCCAGAAGGTTGCGTCGGCGGCGTACAGTTCCAGCCAGGCGTCCCAGTCCTTGTCGTCGAGGTAGCGCGCTTCGCGGTAGAGGAAGTCGCGGACGGTCTCGTAGCGGCTCATCACACGCCCTCCTCGGTCACGGTGATGCGCTTGGCCTGCTCGGCGGCCAGCGCGTCGATCATGGTCTGCTGCCAGTACTGGTGCTGCAGCACGAACAGGCCTTCGTCTTCGGTGCGCACGCCGGAGAGCGCCGGCGCCAGGCCGATTTCCCGCGCTGCGTCGTCGGCGCCTTCGACCCAGTGCTGTGCACCGCGCGACAGGTCGTTCCAGCCGCCGGCGCTGCCCTGGTAGGCCTGCTGGCAGGAGCGGAATTCCTCCAGGTCGTCCGGCGTGGCCATGCCGCTGACGTTGAAGAAATCCTCGTACTGGCGGATGCGTTGGGCGCGCGCCTCGCTGCTTTCGCCCTTGGGCGCGATGCAGTAGATGGTGATCTCGGTGCGGTTGACGTCGATGGGCCGGGCGATGCGGATCTGCGAGCTGAACTGGTCCATCAGGTAGACGTTGGGGTACAGGCAGAGGTTGCGCGAGTTCTCGATCATCCAGTCAGCGCGGGCCTGGCCATGGTCGCGGGCCAGTTCGTCGCGGCGCTCGAAGGCCGGGCGCGCCTCGGGGTTGGCCCAGCGGCTCCAGAGCAGCAGGTGGCCGTGGTCGAAGGAATAGAAACCGCCGCCGTGCTTGGCCCAGCCGCCGGCGCTCATGGTCTTCACTTCTTCGCCGGCCTCGCGCTGCTGACGCTGGTTCTGGGTGGCGGCGTAGTTCCAGTGCACGGAGCTGACGTGGTAGCCGTCGGCGCCGTTCTCGGCGGTGAGTTTCCAGTTGCCTTCGTAGATGTAGCTGGAGGAACCGCGCAGCACTTCCAGGCCTTCGGGGGACTGGTCGACGATCATGTCGATGATCTTCGCCGACTCGCCCAGGTGCTCCACCAGCGGTTTGACGTCGGCCTTCAGGCTGCCGAAGAGGAAGCCGCGATAGGACTCGAAGCGCGCGATTTTCGTCAGGTCGTGGGAGCCTTCGCAGTTGAAGCCTTCCGGGTAGCCGGCCTCGGCCGGGTCCTTGACCTTGAGCAGCTTGCCGGAGTTGTTGAAGGTCCAGCCGTGGAACGGGCAGGTGTAGCTCGCGCGGTTGCCGGACTTGTGCCGGCAGAGCATGGCGCCCTTGTGGCTGCAGGCATTGATGAAGGCATTGAGCTGGCCTTCCTTGTTGCGCGCGATGAAGATCGACTGGCGGCCGATCATGGTCGTCAGGAAGTCGTTCTTCTCCGGAATCTGGCTTTCATGGGCGAGGTAGACCCAGTTGCCCTCGAAGATGTGTTTCATCTCCAGGTCGAACAGGCGCGGGTCGGTGAACATCTCCCGCCGGCAGCGATAGACGCCTCTGGCAGGGTCTTCCTCAAGCAGCGAACGCAGGTAGTCGATACCCAGGGACATGGCCGGGGCCTCCGTTGTTATTGTTCAGGCAGGCTCAGGTTAGGGCTGGGTTCGAAGGGGCAATATCCGCTTTGTGCAGAGTGCTATCCGTTTTCTGCAGGGTTGTCGTGAAGCGGGAAATACGGCCCGCGCGGGCGGGCCGCGGTGGATTCAGAGGTGGAAGATGACGCCGTATTCGCCGGCCACTTCGATGGTCTTCGGCACATCCACGGGGCCTGGTGGCAGTTCACGATCCAGGGCGCGGAACATTTCGATGGCCTGGCTGTGGTTGCCGGTGACTTCGAGCATCTCGCCACCACCGGGGCCAAAATTGAAACCATGCAGGGTGCCGGCGGGAATGTGGACCAGAGTGCCGGCCTGGCAGGCGGCGGTATGCTCGGCGACGTGGAATACGACTTCGCCGTTGAGTACGTAGAAGGATTCGTCCCAGTCATGAGTATGCGGCGGCGGCCCGGAGCCCTCCTCACCTGCCTGGAAAGTAATGCGCTGCGCTGCCGAGTCGGTATCGGACACCAGGACGTTGATGCGGATGCCGACGACGTTGAGGGCCGGACTGCGCTCGCCCGGCGAGAGAATGAACGGGGTGGACTTCATGACGCGACCTCCCTGGGACGGCGCAGGAATTGCGCATGCCTCTTCCCAGTACAGCCCCATCCGGGCAAGCGAAGCGGGGAATCCGAGGAACGGCCGGACCGGCTCTGGACGAACGTCGCGGCGCGGCTTTCGTAGGAGCGGATCTTATCCGCGATACGCCGGCAAGGCCGGCGCCAGGGACGTCTGCGCGCGAACCACGGGAGTCACCTTGAGCGCCCTATTCCGCCGCGATGGATTTCGCGGACAAGGTCCGCTCCTACAGGTAAAGATTGGTGCCAGGCGGTTCGCGAGCAAGCTCGCTCCTACGAAGAGCCCGACACCCCAGCCTGGCTTTGGCTTTCAAATGGCTTCCAGAGAAACGTCCGCGCACTCCGAACGGCCCCGTTCAGGAGGCCGCGTTGGAGCGGAGTTTCAGGGGTTGAGCGACATGGATGTCGCGAGAGCCGCGATGGGCCAGGGACGGCCCTTCGCGGCGTGCCCCTGAAACTTCGCTTCAACGAGGGTATTTTTCGCCTAAGCGAAAAACCGGATGTCCGGGGCAAGACTTTTTGGTTCCTTTTGTGGCGTTTGACAAAAGGGACTCGCCCGAGGGGGCGAAACAGGAAGTCCGTGCGCACGCCCAAGCGGCGCTGGAACGCTCAACCCGAAGCAAGAGCATCGCGGACGGAGTCCGCTCCTAGGTGAATGGAAACGCCGGTGCCAGCTCGCGCAAGAGCAAGGCTCAGGAACGACGCCTGAACGTCTCCGACGGCAATTCACCGAACTGCTGCCGGTAGCTCTCGGAGAACCGTCCGAGGTGCAGGAAGCCATAGTCCAGCGCCAGCTCGGTGACGCTGCGCACCGGGCATGCCGGATCACTCAGGCAGGCGCGGATGCGCTCCAGCTTGAGGCGGCGGATGTACTGTCGCGGCGTAGCGCCGGCATGCCGCTCGAACAGCGCATAGAGCGAACGCAGGCTCATGGACGCCTGGCGCGCCAGGGCCGCGACGTCGATGTCTTCGCGCAGATGGCCCTCGATGTACGCCTCGATGCGCTCGAAGGAAGCGCTGGCGCCAGCGATGGGTTCGCGGCTGACGTTGGTCTTGAGCAGGGTCAACAGCTTGCTGGCGACTATCTGCTGGTAGTGCTCGTCCACTCGCGCCAGGCGCTCGCCCGCTTCGGACTCCTGGCAGACCATCGACAGCAGGTTGACGAAGCCTTCCAGCTCGCCCAACTGGTAGCGGTTCTCGGTGAAGCGCACGCCCGCGCGCGGATGGTTCCAGCGTTGCTCGGCGCAGATGGCTTCGAGCAGGGTCACCGGAACCTTCAGGATGAATTTCTCGCAATCGTCCGAATAGGTCAGGTCGACCGGGTCGTCCGGGTTGATCAGCAGCAGCTCGCCCGGTGCCAGGTAGTGCTCCTGGCGCTGACCGCGCCACAGGCAGTGGCCGCTGAGCAGGATCTGCAGGTGGAAGATGCTTTCCAGTGCCGGCGAGGTGACGCGCACCGCGCCGCCGTAGCTGATGCGGCACAGGTCGAGGCTGGCGAAACGACGGTGGTTGAGGCTCGCCTGGGGATGGCCGTGGGCCGGCAGGCGCAGGTCGTGGGTGCCCACATGCTGGTTGACGTAGCCGGACACCGCGTAGGGGTCGGCACGCTCGAACACGCGGCTGCGCTCGCTCAGCAGGCTTTGCATACAGGCACTCACTCTTGTGGTTGGCCGCGCTCTTCGTCGCGGCTCATACGCCCAGTCTATGCCGTGGCCCTGGATACGGGCATGGGCCGGGATGGGCGGTCGTGCGGGCAATCCGGATACAAGGCAGGCCCGCGAATCCGTTCCACCCTAGGGGCACGCCACGGCAGGCGCGATTCGACCTGTGGCGCAGTGTCCGCCAATCGCACGCTTTCTTTGCACATTCATTGCCAGCAGGTTGTGCCGGTTCCGGTGCCGGTATTGCCGCGGGTGCCGGCCTGGTCGAGGGTCAGGGTCAGGCACTGCTTGTCCGCGGCCTGGGCGCCCTTGGCCGTGGCGGTCAGGGTGTAGGTGGTGGCGGTGACATTGGAGATGGCCAGGCTGTAGTACTGCAGGCCGTTGACGTTGCCGCTCATGTTCAGCGCGGCGGCGGTGCTGGCATAGGCGTTGTTCTGCGAGTAGTAGCGCTCCTGGCGAGCAGCCGCCTCGCTGAGTAGCGCCTGCGCTTCGACGCGGTGGCTGCGCAGCACGTAGCGCTGGTAGCTGGGAAACGCGATGGAGGCGAGGATCGCCACTATCACCACCACGATCATCAACTCGATCAGGGTGAAGCCGCGCAGGTGTCGCCGGTTCTGTCTCATCGCCCTACTCCTTCGCCTGGCGTCAGTTGGGATTGGACGGCTGCACCTGCCAGGTGCGCCTTCCGCTCACGCTGCCAAGGTTGGTGCTGATGCCGTCCAGGGTGTTGTTGGGAGTATCCGAGTTACCCCAGGTGTAGCCACCGGAGAGGGTGATGTCGCCACCGCCGGTGATGAAGCCGGAGAGGCTGTCGAAACGGCCATCGCCATCGAGGTCGAAGACGTTGAAATCGGTGCGCCCGCCACTCTCCGGATTGACCGCGTAGATGGCGCCGGACAAGCCCGCCGCGCAGGTTCCGGTCTGCGGAATGATGGTGCTGAGGATCAGGCTGGAGCCGTACGGCGTCATGTCGTAGACCATGCGCTCGCCGCTCTGGGTGAAGTCGAAATACCAGCCCCATTTGGCGACGTTGGCGTCGGCGCTGTTGCCCGAGTTGTCGTACCAGGCCACGGTGTTGGTGCTCAGGTTGTAGGTGGTCACTCCGCCTGCGGTCGTGCTGCTGAGTGCCTGCGCCTGCAGGCTGCTGCGGGCACGCGAGGCGGTCAGCGAGGAGCTGGTGGCTTCGCCGGCGGTCCTGCGGTCCCAGATGCCATACAGGCTCTGCACGCCGGTGGAGGTCTTGTCGGCCGTGATCAGGTAGCGCCCGGTGCCGAAGCTGACGAGGTAGCCGATGCCGCTGGGGTGCTCCAGCAGCGACGGCGCGGCGGTGATCGGCTGGCGTACGCCGTCGGCGTTGCGCGCGACGTACAGCGGGCTGCCGCCGAAGGACACGGCATAGCGCGACTCGGCAGCGCTGGCGTTGAGCGGGTCGGCCGCGCCGGTGTCGATCAGGTCGAAACGCCAGAGGTTGCCCAGCAGGTCGCCGCCATAGGCGTAGTCGGCAATGCCATCGCTGTTGACGTCGGCGACGAACAGCCGCGACAGGCCGTTGCCTACGGCGTCCAGGCCGCTGGTTTCGGCGGCGGTAAGGCTGGGCGTGGCGGTGATCTTCTTCAGCAGCGCGCCGGTCTGGATGTCGAGGATCAGCAGCGAGGCGGTGCTGCTGCCGGTGTCGTAGCCGTTGGGCACCAGCGCCGCCCACTTGCCGTTGTGCAGGCGAGCGATGGTCGGGCGCGCGGCGGTGTAGCCCAGGCTGCTGTCGTTGTCGCTGGTGAACTCCCACAGCAACCTGGGCGAGGCCGGGTTGCTGACGTCCAGGGCGAAGACCTCGCGCCCGCCGGCGCCCAGGCTGCCGAGCAGGACCTTGTGCCAGTCGGAGCCGTAATAGACGTCGGCCACCACCGGGCTGCCGTCGACGAAGTAGCGGTGCTCGGTGCCCTGGTTCTGCCCGTAGTCCGGTGCGGTGAGCGCATTGAGGCCGGGAATCACCGCGCTGGGAATGAAGGCGAAGAGTTCCGCGCCGGTGCTGGCATTGAACGAGTGGAGCATGCCGTCGTTGGCACCGACATAGACGACACCGGGCCTGCCGGCCTGGGCGGCGGCATAGGCGGCGTACTGGGTGGTGCCTTCCAGGGCATCGGCGCGCGAAGTCAGGTAGTCGCCACCGCTGACCAGCGCCGGCGAGGAATTGATGATGTCGCCGATGAGCGAGGCGCGGGTGCGGAAGGTGCTGTTTTCTCCGCGCAGGAAGCCGACGCGGGTCTGTCCGAGGTTGTCCACCACCCCGGCCGCGCTGCGGTTGAGCTGAGTCTGCTGGGCGCTGGTCAGGTTGCCCCAGTTGAACGGGGTGAGCGCGCCGGCCTTGGCGATCAGGATGTTGCGTGCGCTCGGCGCACCCAGTTGCGCCGAGGCGCGCCAGACCACGCTGCTGGTGGCGCCGCTGCCGGTGCGGGACTTCTGCCGCTTGATCAGGTCGCCCGTCCAGTCACTGGAGGTGAAGCTGGTGCCGTAGACATACTGGCCGCTGTCCAGCGATTGCGAGTCGACGGCCACCGCAGTGACCGCGCTGTTGAGCTGGAGGATTTCGTCAAACGCCGATTTCAGCTGGGCCGCCAGTTGGCTCGGGTCGCTGACCAGGAAGTAATTGTCCGGCACGCCGTCGCCGTCGCGGTCCCAGGTGTTGAGGTCGGTCTTGCCGTACTTGGCGGCGTACCACAGCGGGTCCTGCAGCGTGGTCACGGCGGTGGTCGCTGAGGGCGTGAAGTTGCGCAGGTGGTAGGCCGGGCGACTGCCGCTGAGCGCCCCGCTGCTGCCGCTGAGACCGGGCAGCAGCGCGCAGGTGGCCGACGCGCAATCGCCGGGAGAGCGGCCTTCGGGAGTGTCGAGGCGGAAGCGGCTGCTGCCGCTGCCGCCCCCGGTGACTTCCAGGTAAACGCCATCCTTGGTAGTGCCGGCCATGGTGTAACCCATGTGCGATTCGTCGCCGGCCACCGAGTATTCGGTCTGACTGGTCACGTCCACGGTGCCGTCGCTTTTGGCCGTCACGGTGTAGCGCACGATGGCGTCCATGTCGTAGTCACGACCCTGGGCGGAGTCGTCATAGACCACGCGGAAGGTGATGGACGTGAGATTGCCGGCGCTGTCGCGGGTCAGGGTGTCGATGTAGAAGCCGGTGATCTGGCTGACCACGTTCTGGCTGACGTTCATGCTGAAGGGCACCAGGCGCAGGGTGCCCTTGCTGGTCTTGATGCGGATGTTGGGCAGGGTCGAGGACAGCGCAATGGAGAAGCTCTGCACCTTGTTCGCGCCCGCCGTCGTGAGGGCGGTCTGGCTGCCGAAGTAGGACACCGCCGAAGCCGCGTAGCTGCCCTGCCGGGTCGGCTCTTCCGCCAGGCCGCGAAGGGTGGCGAAGCTGCTGGCGGGCTTGGCGGTGGGCGCCGAGTCGTTGCTGCTGCCGGATTGACCGACGTTCACCGAGACGGTACCACCGACTTCACGGCTCCACAGGGTGGCGCCGATGCTGGCGAAGTCGAAGCCGATGTCGGTGGTGGGCCGGCTGTCGGTGCCCAGGGTGCTACCGGGCACGTCCGAGTCGTAGCTCGGGTTGACGTCGCTCATCAGCGTCATGAACGGGCGGGTGCAGGAAGGATAGGTGCTGTAGGGATTGGCCCAGGTGGTCAGGCTGGAAAGGCCCAGGTTGGTATCGGCCGTGCCAGCGGCATAAGCGCTGTTGGGCGCCTTGCCGGCGTAGTAGCGCAGGGTTTCGTAACTCATCTCCCCCAGCGGATTGCCCCAGTCGACGCACTTGCCGTTGGTCAGCGGGTTGAGGTTGTAGCCGGTGGAGTCGGTGCAGCCGGCCGAGAACACCAGGCGGTCGAGGTTGGCGACTATGCCGCTGTTGTTCACGTAGCAGCGGCCGTTGAAGCAGCCGGTGCCGGTGGTGGAGTCGGTCAGGAAGCGGCCCGTGGAGCTGTTGTATTCATTGCTGAAGGTTGCCGCCGCCTTGCGCACCACGCCGCCACGCAGGTTGTTGGTGTAGGTGCCGGTGACGAGGCCGAAGTACATCTTGTCCGCCGAGCCATAGTCGTGCAGCACGCCGGTGGGTTTGTAGACGCTGCCGTACTGGGTGCAGTTGCCCTCCAGCAGGCCGGCGACGCAGACCCGCACACGCACGTTGAGGTCGTAGGCCGGGGTGATGCTCGCATCGCTGTTGGTGGTGCTGGTAAGGGTATTGGTGCCCTGCGCCGATTCCCGCGAGACCCAGCCCCAGATGCGGTAGGTGCCCTGCGTCTGCTGGGTGCTGGTGATGATGCGCAGCCTGGGTGTGGCCGAACTGTTGTAGGCCCCCAGCGTGCCGCTACCGATGGAGGTGTTGGCAAAGAGCACGTACTTGCCGTTGGTGGGCACGCTGATCGGGGTGTAGTCGGCCAGGCTGTAACCATCGCGAGCGACGCTCAGGTACTCCTTGCCCCAGCTGTGCGCATCGTTGGGAATGAAGGCCCGCTCGAGCACAGTGGAGAGCGCAGTGTCAGTGGAGCGGTAGCCCCCGTAGAGCACCTTGCGCAGCACGTCCTGGCGCGACATGGTCAGGTAGTTGAGGTAGTCGCCGCTCCAGCGGCCCGCAGCGCTGGTGCACTTCTTGTTCGCCGTGGTGCTGGAGGGGGCGAACGTACCGCTGGACGCGTCATAGACGTAGCACTTGTAGGAGTCGAAATAGCCGGTGTAGTCGATGCCCGGCTTGTAGTAGGTGTCCAGCTCGCCATCGCCGTCGATGTCGGAGGCATCGTTGTAGGCCGGGAAATAGAGCTTCTGGTCACGACCGACCACCAGCATGTTCATCGGCGGCGCGATGTTGCTGACGAACAAGGGCGTCTGCGCAAGCGAAGCGCCGAAGGCCTGGGCGCCAGCCAGGCAGGACAATAGCAGGAGCAGTGTCGCGCGCAGCATTCTCACGGGTTTGGCCATGGCGTCGGCATCCTTGTACGACTGGAGCGATTCACGGGATCACCAACCCGAAGGTCGAGCGCAGGCACAGCGCATCGGCGCCGCAGGCCTTGCCGGCAGCCGTGCCCTTGTAGGCCTGCGAGTTGACCTCGTAGTAGTAGGTACAGCCCACCTGCCCCTTCGACAGATACGAATTGGCGCTGCCGCCCGCGCCGCCCTTGCAGTTGTTGGAGACGTAGCGCAGGTACCAGCGCGCGCTGCGCAGCAGGCTGGTGTTGCCGTCCATCCCGGAATAGAGGTTGGAATTGCTGAAGTCCGTGGTGTAGCTGGTCGCCTGGGCAGTGAAACAGGGCGTGCTGCCCGACGTGCAGTTGTCCAGCGCGCGGGGGCTCTTGCGCAGTCGCCCTTCCCCTTCGCGCAGCGCAGACTCGGCCGCGCTCATCAAGCGTTGCTGTTCAAGGCGATTGCCGGTCATCCGCCCTTCCAGCTGCATGCCACGCATGCCACCCACGGCGGCCAGGGTGATCAGCAGCAGCATCACCAGAGCGACGAACAGCACCGCGCCGCGCTGCCGGCTGCAGGAGTGTCTGGTCATGGCATCAGATTCCTCAACATGCTGGTGCCGCTGACGATGCGCCGCACGGGCCCATCGCCATCGGTGCACACCTTGCTGCCGTACAGGTCCTGCCAACGCTGGCAGGTGGTGGCAGCCAGGCCACCGCTGACCGAGCCGCTGCTGGCCAGCAGCAGCGCATAGCGCAGGCTGCGCACGGTCTGGCCACTGGCGGGCGTAGCGACGTACTGCGCCACTTGGCGATTGAACTCGTCGCTGCTGCTGTCCACGCCGAAGTCGAAGCGCACCGCCACCACGCTATCCACCAGCGTGGTGCCGTTGCAGGTCAGCTGGCCGTTGCTCAGGGTGAGCTTCTCGACCACGTTGTTGCTCGGGCTGTAGGTGCTGTAGGGCTTGTTCACCCCGGCCCTGGAGCCCAGCGAAGCGCCCGTGCAATCGACGTCGCTGGTGTCGCGCGGCTGGTAGCGCAGGCACAGGGTGTAGGCATCGACCCGCACCAGCGCCTGTCCGGCGCTGAAGACGCAGCCGTTGCTGGTCTGCGCGGGAAACGCGGCGGTCATCCGCGACGACGGCAGGCGTCGGTAACCGGCTTTCGACAGGCGCTCTTCGAGCATCTGCTGGGCATAGCGCGCATTGTCCTGGTTCTGCGCCTGGCCCTCGAAATAGCGTGAGCGGTTCTGCCCATCGAGGAACATCTGGGTCACGCCCAGGATCAGGAACAGGCTCAGCCCCATGGCGATCATCAGCTCGATGAGCGTCACGCCGCGCTGCCCGCGCGCGCTTGGGCCACGCATCTAGGGCTCCTCCCGCAGCACGTAACGGCAGATGGTGTCGTCGCCCGTGGCGTTGGCATCCAGGCATTCCCCCGCCTTTACCCGCCAGGCCAGCTGGATCTCGATGGCCGACCCACTGCCGCTGCACTTGCTGCTGCCGTTGGTGCGGCAGACATGGAACTCGCTGGCCAGGTCCGCGGCGCCGGGCAGCGCCTGATTCACCCGTTGCGCCCAGCACGCCAGGCGCTGGCTGGCCGTCAAGGTCGCCAGCGAAGCGCAACTGCCGGGAGCCGCGGGAAAGGACGCGCCGGCGGCCTTGTAGTAACCCCAACTGGCCGGTGGCACCACCTGCGCCGCGCTGCCGTCCTGGGTGGAGTAGATATCCGTACGCATCATTTCCATCAGCTCATCCGCCAGCTCCGCGGCGTTGCTTCTGAGGATGGTGTCCTGGGCGTAGCCGATGGTGCGTCCTTGCATCGCCAGCATGCCGAGTACGCCGATGCAGGTGACCAGCAGAGCCACCAGCACTTCGATCAGGCTGAAGCCCGCCGCGTGCCGGTTCATTGCGCGGTCGCTCCCTGCAGGCTGATGTAGCCCGACGCGGCCACCTTGATGGTGAACGCCTTGCTCGTGCCGCTGCTGGAAATACCCAGGTCGGCCGCCACCGCGGTGCCATCGGGTTTGAACGAGAGGGTGTTGACGCTGCTGCTGACGCTGAGGCTGCCCGGCAGTTCCAGGCGCTGGCTCACCGGGGCGCTGGCGAGCGATCCGCAGGTAGCGGCGCGCACCACCACCCACTGCAGGTTGCCGCTGCTGGGACAGAGCGTGAGGGTCTGGCGGGTGTTCACGGCATCGGCGCGGGACGCCTGCAGCAGGCGGAACAGGGTCGAGGCCGCGCTCTGCACCCGGCTGGACTCGATCAGGTAGCGAAAGCCCGGCAAGGCCACGCCGGCGAAGATCGCCAGCAGCGCAACCACCACCATCAACTCCACCAGGGAAAAGCCTTCCTGGCGTCCGCCGCCGCGCCGCAGGATCGGGCGGAGAGATGAGCATCCAACTGCATGAAGAAACATGGACATTTCCAACGATGGTCAGGTGGCCGGGCCCCGTGTGGAGCCCCCCGTCAGGGGTGCCAGGACAAAGATTGGCTATTGGTCCGACAGCAATTTCTTCTCAGAGTTGAATCAATATCGGAGGAACGGAAGGAAATTTCGACCGTTCATTGTCGCCCAGCGACCGTTCATCCTACTGACGCCTGGGCTTCCGACATTGCGTCGAGGTCTGTTGCCCCGTGAACGATCTCTGGCGGAAGGGCCGCGATCCTGCATCGCGGCCCCTGTCTGAAACGCCTGTCAGGTGGCGTCGGCGTGGCTCACCAGCCCCTTGATCACCACCGCGGCAGTCGCGATGGCGGCGGGCACCATCAACGCCGTCAGCACCTGCTCGAAGTTCCAGCCCAGGCCGAGCAGGGTCGCACCGATCCAGGCGCCGAGGATGGCGCCGAAGCGGCCGATGCCGAGCATCCAGGACACGCCGGTGGCGCGCCCCTGGGTCGGATAGAAGCGCGCCGCCAGCGAGGGCATCGCCGACTGCGCGCCGTTCACGCACATGCCGGCAGCCAGCACCAGGGTCGCCAGCAGCGTGACGGTGCCCAGGCTCTGCCCCACGCAGTAGGCGAATACGCCGGCCAGGCAGTAGAAGATGCCGATGACCTTGTGCGGATTGAAGCGGTCCATGGCCCAACCGACCGCCACTGAGCTGAGCACCCCGCCGAGCTGGAACAGCGCACCGATGAACGCGGCCTGCTCCATGCTCGCACCGGCGTCGCGCATCAGCGTCGGCAGCCAGCTGGTGAGCAGGTAGACGATCACCAGGCCCATGAAATAGGTCAGCCACAGCAGCAGGGTTCCAGCGCTGTAGGTCCCGGCGAAGATCACCTTGAACACGTTGCGGCTCTGCACCGTCTTCTGCTCCGGCACGCTGAAGTCCCGCGCGGCGACCACCTCGGCCGGCGCGATGGGCGCCAGCACGCGCTTGACCTTGTCTGCGCCGCGATTGCGCACCACCAGGAAGCGCGCCGACTCCGGCAGCCACACCAGCAGCACCACCGCCAGCACCAGCGGCAGCACGCCGCCGAGCAGCAGCAGGCTGTGCCAGCCGTAGGCCGGAATCAGCTTGGCGGAGACGAAGCCGCCCGAGGCCATACCCAGGTTGAAGCCGCAGAACATGCTGGTCACCAGCAGCGACTTGAGACGCTCGGGGGTGTACTCGGAGAGCAGCGTGGTGGCGTTGGGCATCGCCGCCCCCAGGCCGATGCCGGTCAGCAGGCGCAGCGCCATCAGTTGTTCGAGGTTGCTGCTGTAAGCGGAGATCAGGCTGAACAGGCCGAAGAGGAACACCGCCACCACCAGCACGACCTTGCGCCCGAAGCGGTCCGCCAGCGGGCCGGAGCCCAGGGCGCCGAACACCATGCCGATCAGCGCGGCGCTCATCACCGGGCCGAGGCTGGCGCGGTCGATGCCCCAGTCCTGGGTCAGCGCCGGGGCGATGAAGCCCATGGCGGCGGTATCCAGGCCATCGAGGAAGACAATGAGGAAGCACAGCAGCACGATGCGGTACTGGTACAGCGACAGCGGCTGGGCATTGATGAAGGACTGGACGTCGAGGGTGCCGGCTGCGGGCACGTGGGCGGAACTGGTCATGCGAAGACTTCCTGCGAAGGCGTCGTTGCGGGAAGGCCGGCTCTATCGCCCGGCATTCCCGCAAGCTGGACAGGAATGAGGCGCGAGCCGATGGTCGCACGGACCGGCGGACGGGGCAGGCACACAGGGGCCATGGCTGACGCTCATTGTTGTTATTGCCCGTCCGGCTGGACGGGTCGGTCAACAGTACGAAGAGACCTTCAGCCGTTCAATTCGATAATCGCGCCTGTGGGCGGTCAGCGAACAGGAATACCGCAACGACCGCTCCCACAATCAATGGAACAGCCGCGTGCCCAGCTCGCGGCTGGCCTCCAGCAGCACCGGCAGGAAGCGCGTTTCCAGCTCCTGGCGCGACACGCGACCGGCATGGGTGCCGACGTTCAGCGCGGCCAGTACCTGGCCGGCCGAGTCCTTGAGCGGCACGGCGATGGAGCGCAGACCGACTTCCAGTTCCTGATCGATGATCACCCAGCCCTGCTGGCGGATCTCGGCGATGCTCGCGCGGAGCATTTCCGGGGTGTGCACGGTGCGGCTGGTCTTCACCTGCAGGTCGGCGTGGGCCAGGCAATCCTCCAGCGCGTCGTCATTCAGCCCGGCGAGCAGGATGCGGCCCATGGAGGTGCAGTAGGCCGGCAGGCGGCTGCCGACGCTCAGGTCCACCGAGATCAGGCGCTGCGGCGTAGCCGAGCGGGCGATGTAGAGAATCTCGTCGCCTTCCAGCGTGGCCATGGAGCAGGCCTCATGCAGTTGCTCGCTGAGGCGGTCGAGGATCGGCTGGGCAGTGACCGCCAGCGGCGTCGAGGACAGGTAGGCGTGGCCGAGGGTCAGCACCTTGGGCAGCAGCGAATAGGTGCGGCCGTCGGAGGTGACATAGCCGAGCTTCATCAACGTGTGCAGGCAACGGCGCACGGCGGCGCGCGGGATCTCGGTACGGTGGCTGATCTGCGCGATGGTCAGGTGGCGCTTGCGCTCCTGGAATGCATGGATCACCGCCAGGCCGCGAGCCAGCGAGGTCATGAAATTCGGGTCGCCGGTAAAGGCCTCGATGCGCTTGGCGGGCGAAGCGATGATCGGCGGCGCGAGGGGCGGCAGGCTGGCACGGGGGGCGTCGGTCATTTCTTGTTGTTCCTGGCAGGCGGGTGCCGGGCGATTATCGACACGCGCGGGCGATTATCGCAACACGATTGACCGATTATCGAACAGAGGTTAAGCCACCTACCCTGGGAAACTTCTGCACGGGTGCACCCTCTCCTCCCTTGCTGCGGGCTACCGGCCAACGTAGGAGCGGACTCCGTCCGCGATGGCTACCTGCCAGCCCAGCAGCGTGAGGGGTGGGTTCGCGAGCAAGCTCGCTCCTACAGGTCCGTTCGGCGCTCTTCGTAGGAGCGAGCTTGCTCGCGAACAAATCTAAATCTCCCCAGACAGCTCATCGCTCTGAGCTACAGCGGCACCAATTTCAACTGCCGCAACCGGCTCAAGGTACGCGAGAAATCCAGCGCCGCGCCGCCCGCAGCCAGCTCCTCCAGCGACACCGTGGCGAACAGCTGCAGCTTCAGCTGGCGGTCATAGGCTATGTCGATGAAGTTGAGGAAGCGCATGCTCACGTCCGGCGGGTAATCCGCCAGCGGGCCGAGGCCGCTCACCGCCAGGCGCGGGTAGTGCTCGATCAGCCACAGGTAGTCGCTGGCCGAGCGGGGGCGTTCGAACATCTCGCTGAAATCCATCCACGCGCAGTGATCGTCGTGGGCACGCACCTTCAGCGGGTGATGATTGACGCTGAGCACCTCGTCGAACTTCGCGTCCGCCGCGAGCCCCAATCGCGCGCCGATCAGTTCGAGGTCATCGGCGCGCGCCGGCCAGAGGAAGCTGCCCCACTCTTCCAGCGACGTACTGTGCTCGCGGTAATCCTGGCCGGCATCCACCGAGATCACGTCGAAGCGCTTCTCGATCAGCTCGATGGCCGGGCGGAAGCGCTCGCGGTACAGCGGGTTCGGACAGAGGTTTTCCGGCTCGTAGTTGGATGTACAGACCAGGCCCACACCTTCGTCCACCAGCACCTTCAGCATCCGCCCCAGGAGCATGGCGTCGCCGATGTCATGCACGTGGAATTCGTCGAAGCACAGCAGCCTGGTTTCTTCGGCGATGGCGCGGGCTACGCGCACCAGCGGGTCGGATTGCCCGGTGATCGCCAGCATGCGCGACTGCAGTTCCTGCAGGAACGCATGGAAGTGCACTCGACGCTTGGCCTGGGTCGGTGCGGCGGCGAAGAACTGGTCCATGACGAAGCTCTTGCCGCGCCCCACGCCGCCCCACAGGTAGACGCCAGCCACTGGCTTGCGCAGGAAGCCGTGGCGCCCGGCGAGGAAATCGTCGAGCCAGGTAGCAAGGTGCTCCACCGCCGTCACCTGCGCCTCGTCCGCCCGGTAGCCGCGCCCGGGCCGCCCCGCCCCCCCGGTAACCCCGCCCCCGGCGGCG
>NZ_JBGLYK010000122.1:0-16735 GCF_047304025.1 Pseudomonas sp. Pseusp97
CCGCGCAACTGGCCGAGCGCGGCCGCGATACGCTGCTGCTGCAAAGTGCCGCCGCCGACCGCGACACCTACCTGCAACGCCCCGACCTCGGCCGCCGGCTCAACGAGGAATCGGCGGACATCCTGCGCCGCCATGCCGACCGCCATCCGCAGGGCTACGACCTGGCCGTGGTGATCGCCGACGGCCTCTCCTCGCTGGCCGTGCAACGCCACAGCCTGCCCTTCCTCGAACGCATGGAAGAACAGGCGCGCAACGAAGGCTGGAGCCTGTCGCCGGTCGCCCTGGTGCAGCAGGGCCGGGTCGCGGTGGCCGACGAAGTAGCCGAACTGCTGCGGGCGAAAATGGTGGTGATCCTGATCGGCGAGCGCCCCGGCCTGTCCTCGCCGGACAGCCTGGGCCTGTACTTCACCTGGGCGCCCAAGGTCGGGCTGAACGACGCCTACCGCAACTGCATCTCCAACGTGCGCCTGGAAGGATTGAGCTACGGCCTCGCCGCCCACCGGCTGCTCTACCTGATGCGCGAAGCCTGCCGCCGCCAGCTGTCGGGAGTGAACCTGAAGGACGAAGCGCAACTGCCGGTGCTGGAAGGAGAAGGCGGCCAGGTGCGGGGCAACTTCCTGCTCGGCGGCTGAGTGCGCACGGCGTACCTGTGAACGCGACCACATGCCGCGCCGGGGATCGCGGGCTTTAAGAATTGTCTTAAATCGCCCCTCCCGTTCGTCGCGATAAAACCTCGCCATTGAGCAACGTGCTGCGGCACCCAGGGCTGCGCCGGCAGGCCCAGTCGATGGCGAGATCATGGATTCACCGAGTACCGCTACCTCCGCGCGGCTTGCCGCCCAACATGGTTTCACCCTGATCGAGGCCATGGTGACCATCGCGATCCTGGCGATCCTGCTCGCCATCGCGGTGCCCTCCTTTGACCTGCTGATCAACCGCAACCGCGCCCAGGGAAGCGGCAAGCAGTTGATCGCCCTGCTGCAGTACGCCCGTGCGCAGGCACAGATCAGCCACCAGGAAATCAGCGTCACCCCGCAGACCGCCGGTGACTGGACCTCGCCGCTGGTGGTGTCGCAGCGACGTGGCGGCGACCTGGCGGGCAGCCAGGCCATCGAGTTGCGCCGCAGCCGCCTCGACGACGCCGCCCAGGTGCAGGTGCGCACCAGCACCAGCGCCGCCCGGGTGGTCTTCGATGGCAACGGCATCGCCGAATCCGGCCTCGACTATCCCCTGGCGTTCACCTTCAGTTCCGGCAGCTACCGCAGCAAGGTCTGCCTGCAGCGCAGTGGAGCGGTGTGGGCATGCGAATGACGCCAGCGCGCCAGCAGGGGTTCTACCTGATCGAGGTCATGGTGGCGGTGATGCTCACCAGCGTGGCGCTGCTGGGCATGCTGGCCTTGCAGGCGCGCAGCATCACCTACGCCCACGACAGCCAGCAGCGGCAGAACGCGATCCTCCTGGCCGCCGACCTCGCCCGCAGCCTGCAGGCCAACCGCGAGGGGCTGGTGCGCAACGGCAAGCTCAAGGCCGGAGCGCCCTTCCTGGTGGGCAGCGGCAGCCCTTTCCCCAGCCTGGGCAGCGGCGAATCCTGCGTGACCAGCGGCCTGGGCAGCAATGACCGGATCCGCCGCGAACTGGCCTGCTGGGCTGCGCAGGTGCAGCGCCGGCTGGTCACCGACGAGGCACTGCTCAGGGAATCCACCTTCATCTGCGCCACCCGCGACGGCAAATCCTGCGCCAATGGTTCCGAGCAGCCGCTGCTGCTGATCCAGATCGCCTGGCACAGCCGCAACTGCCGCAGCGGCAGCCCGACCACCGCCGACGATGCCGACGCCGCCTGCCTGAGCGCGGACGATGATGGCGGCGTCGAGCGCCATCGCCTGAGTTTCCAGCCATGACCGCCAGGACGCAGCAAGGCCTTTCGCTGATCGAGCTCATGGTGGCCCTGGCGCTCGGTGCGCTGCTGCTGTTCAGCGTGCTGCAGATCTACCTGTCCGGCAGCGACCACGCCGCCTTCAACCATGCCCAGCAGCAGAACCAGAGCCGCGCGCGCTTCATTCTCGACCTGCTGCAGAACCAGGCCGGGCATGCCGGCTACGTCGCCTGGCAGCGCCATGCCGTGGCCGCGGATGCCGCGCAATCCGACTTCGTCCTCGATCGCGAAGGTCCCTTCCCGGCGCTGCAGGACAGCCGCACCGGCTGCAGCTTCGCCGACGCCAAGGTCAGCGCCGTGGATGCTAACGGCAAGGGCCTGTGCCTGCGTTTCCAGCGCTCGCAGCGAGTCGACGCGCAATTCCTGCAGGACTGCAGCGGCGGTGCCCTCTACAGCGATTCCGACAGCAGCACGCCGGCGGTACTGGTGAGCCACCTGTATCTCGCGGACGGCGAGCTGCGCTGCCGGACCAATAACACCGCCTCCACCGGCGAAAGCGTGCTGGCCAGCGGCATCCACGACCTGCGCTTCGTCGCGGCCTCGGTCAACCAGGTCCGCGTCGGCCTGGTGCTGACCTCGACCCGCTCCCTGCTGCCGGAGAACTGCACCTACCAGGACCCGCTCGGCGACCAGCAGCGGGACACCGGCACGCGCGGGCTTTGCAGCGCCTTCGCGCAGACGCTCTACCTGAGGAACCAGCCATGAACCGGCAACGCGGACAGACCCTGCTGATCGCCCTGATCCTGCTGCTCGCCCTGAGCCTGCTGACCCTGGGCAACCTGCGCAGCGGCCTGCTGCTGGACAACAGCCTCGCCGACGCCCGCGACTACCAGGCGGCACTCGGCGGCGCCACCTCGGCGGTCAACGAGGCGCTGTACCGCAGCCGCCACAGCCCCGGCATGGCGGTAGGCACGCTCACCGATTGCATCGATACCCCGCAGGAGCAGCAACAGGTGCTGCTCTGCGACCGCCTCTGGCTGAACCCGTCGGACGCGGCCAGCAGCGCGCTCATCAAACAGGCCCGCCCCTATCGCGGCAACGACCTCGCCAGCCCCGGCGAGCTGGACGAACTGAGCCGTGCGCCGCGCTGGTATGTCGCCGCGCAGTGCGAAAGCCGCTCCTCCAGCGCCATGGCCGACTGCCTCGCCGGCAGCGGCACGTTGCTGCTGCAGGTGAACGCCCTCGCCACCGGCATCACCGACCAGGCCCAGGTCCGCCTGCAGGAGTACGCCCGTGTGCAACGCTGAAACGCTCCTGCGCGGCGCGGTGCTGGGCGCCGCCCTGCTCCTCGGCGGCAATGCGGCAGCCGCGACGCCGAGCCAGGCGCCGCTGTTCCTGGTGGAAGACGTCTCGCCGAACCTGATCGTCACCCTCGACGACTCCGGCAGCATGACCAGCGCCTACACCCCGGACGGCATGAGCTCCTACAGCATCGCCAACCGCTCCAGCGCCTACAACCCGATGTACTACAACCCGGCGATCACCTACGAAGCGCCCTGGAAGGTCACCTTCAGCGGCGGGCGCCTGGTCAGCGAGCGCTACACCACCAGCTTCGACAAGGCCTACTACGACGGCTTCCTCACCCTGCAGACCGGTACGCTGGACCTGAACCGCTACACCGGCAACGGCTACAGCCAGAATGCCACGCAGGCGGTCAACAGTACCGATGCCTACCAGCGCTATGCGCACTACTACCAGTTCGACGCCGCCTGCCCGCACGCGCGCAACGTGGCAACCAGCAGCCTGAGCGCCGTGCAGAACTGCGCCGCCGACTCCTCGTACACCAGCGCCAATTCCTGCACGCGGACCTGCTTCGCGCCGAAGTGGGTCACCACCGTTGCGGAGAAGCAGAACTACGCCCACTGGTTTTCCTTCTACCGCACCCGCCAGCTCGCCACGCGCACCGCCGCGAACCTGGCATTGTTCGACCTGCCCGATCACATCCGCGTCACCTGGCAGGGGCTGAACAGCTGCTACAACACGAACTTCAACCTCTCCTCCACGGCCTGCGGCAACCAGACCCTGGCCGCCTTCGCCAATCAGCACAAGGCGGACTTCTTCAACTTCACCAGCCGCCTGGCCGCCAGTGGCGGAACGCAGTTGGGTACCGCCCAGAACCGGGTCAACAGCTACCTCTCCAACACCACCGCCTACAATCCCTACGCCCGTGTACCGGGCAACACGCGCGAAGTGAAGACCGAGTACGCCTGCCGCCCTACCTATCACCTGCTGATGACCGACGGTTTCGGTGACGGCTCCGGCGGCAGCAACGCCGATGGCACTACCCGCATGCTGCCGGACGGCAAATCCTTCCCCGCCCAGGCGCCCTACTACGACAAGTGGTCCAATACGCTGGCCGACAACATCTTCCTCGGCTGGGCCACCGATGCGCGCACCGACCTGGAGAACAAGGTCCCGCCGCGCTACCGCGACGGCAACGACTACTGGAACCCGAAGAACGATCCCGCCACCTGGCAGCACGTCACCACCTACACGGTGGGCCTGGGGCTTGGCCCGACGCTGAAGTACCTGCAGTGGGGCGGCGACACCTACTCGGGGTCCTACCCGCAACTGCTCAACGGCAGCAAAACCTGGCCAAACCCCAGCGGCAGCACCAGCCTGGATGGCATGACGGTGACCGCCAACGAAGGCAAGGTGGCGGCGCTCTGGCACGGCGCGCTGAACTCGCGCGGGGAGTTCTTCAGCGCCGACTCCACCAGCGAACTGGTACAGGCCTTCCAGGCCATCGTCAGCAGCATCTCCACCAGCCAGCTGGCGGTGTCCGCGGCCGGCGCCAGCTCGACCTCGCTGAGCACCGACAACCACCTCTACCGCGCCAGCTACCAACCCACCGACTGGAGCGGAGATATCCTGCAGTACCGTCTCGACGCCGACGGCAACGCCCAGGCCAACAGCGCCCTGTCCTTCCGCAACCAGCTCGACCAGCGCTCCCCGGCCAGTCGCCGTATACAGGTCAACACGCGCCCCGAGCGCCCGGATGGAAACCTCCAGGCGTTCACCTGGAACAACCTCGCCGCCTCGCAGCAGGAACTGCTCGACCGCGCGCCGGGCACCCAGAACCGCGATGGCCTCGGCGAACGCCGGGTCGCCTGGCTGCGCGGCGAGCGCAGCGACGAAGACGGGCTCTTTCGTGCACGCAACCACCTGCTCGGCGACATCATCTACTCCACGCCGGTAGTCGTCGGCGCGCCCTCCGCCGTCACCTACTACCTGGAGAAAGCAGCTCGCGCGACGGGCTACGAAGCCTTCCGCCAGACCCACGCGGACCGCGAACGGCGTATCTATGTCGGCGCCAACGACGGCATGCTGCATGCCTTCGACGAGTCGGGACGAGAACGCTGGGCCTTCATCCCCGCCGCGGTGGTCGACAAGCTCAACTACCTGTCGGCGAAGAACTACGCCGGGCGCTCGGAAGAGGAAAACACCAACAACCTGCACCGCTTCTTCGTCGATGGCACGGCCGTCACCCAGGACGTCCACTTCGACGGAGCCTGGCGCAGCGTCCTGGTCATGGCGCCCGGTCGCGGCGGACGCGGCCTGTTCGCCCTCGACATCACCGACCCGGACACCCCGCAGCTGCTCTGGGAACACTCCGCCAGCACCACCGACCGCGACGGCAAGGCCATCGATTTCGGCTACCTGCTGGAACGCCCGGTCATCACCTACTTCGGCGGCGAACCTTACGTGCTCACCGGCAATGGCTACGACGCCGGCAAGGGCTATTCGCTGTCGATCCGCCTCGCCGACGGCCGCATCGACGCCGCGAGCCACGCCCCCGGCGGGGACGGCGAGGTGGGCAGCCTGGTCGCCTGGACCCAGGCCGCCAGCCCGGGCGAACTCGCCCAGCGCTACTACGGCAACCTGCAGGGCGACCTGTACCGGCAGAGCGCTATCGATTCCGCCGCGACCCTGCTCGCCAGCATCGCCAACGCGCGCAGCCAGTCGCTCAGCGCGGCGCCGGAAGTCACCCAGCACCCTCGCGGCGGGCAACTGGTGATGGCCGGCACCGGCAAGTATTTCGAAGGCAGCGACAAGGAAGGTCCCGCCACCGTGCAGTCGCTCTATGGCCTCTGGGACCAGACCGACTACCTCGCCCATGTCGACGGCGCCGGTTCCCCGACCACCCTGACCAGGCTGGCCGACCTGCAGCGCCAGACACTCACCGAGGAAACCGTCAGCCACAGCGGCGGCAGCACGCGGGTCCGCCAGTTGAGCAGCCAGGGCGTGGCCTGGGACAGCACCGGCAAGCGCGGCGTCGGCATCCGCGGCTGGTACTTCGATCTGGCGGACAGCGAAATGATCCTCGACCAGCCCTTCATGCTCGGCGACGTGCTCTTCGTCACCGTCAGCAAGCCCAACGCCGACCCCTGCAGCGCCGGCATCACCTACTGGCTGCTGGCAGTCAACCCGAAGACCGGCGGCGCGCTGGACTTCAACGTCTTCGACCTGGCCGGCGATGGCTCCTTCAGCGAAAGCGCCAGCGGTATCCAGATCGACGGGCCGGTGACGCGGATCGGCGACAACCTCTACACCCCCGACGGCAACCGCCTGCCCGTGCAGCTCTTCGACCCGGTCAACCAGGGCCGCTTCAACTGGCAGATCCTGAACTTCAACCTGCCCACGGGGTATCCCTGATGCACGAACGCGCCCGGTCGTCCGGGCAGGCCCGGGGCTTCACGCTGATCGAGCTGATGGTGGTGGTTTCCATCCTCGCGCTGCTGGCCGGCATTGCCATCCCCAGCTACCGCCAGTTCGTCCTGCGCGCCAACCGCAGCGAGGCGCAGACCCTGTTGCACGATGCGGCCGTCCAGCAGGAGCGCTATCTGGCGCAGTACAGCCGCTACACCGACGATGCGACCCGGCTCGCCTTCGGCTATCCACTGGCCGAGGGCAAGCGCTTCTCGCCGAACCGGCTGTATGAACTGCAGGCCGAACTCATCGACGGCGATGCCCGCCGCTACCGGCTGACCGCCCTGCGCCGAGGCGCCCAGGCGCAGGACAGCGAGTGCGGCGACTTCACCCTGGATAACCAGGGCAACCGCGGCACCAGCGCCGGCAGCCTGGACAACTGCTGGCGCTGATCAAACGCTCGCTTGGATTGCGCTTTCCACAAATTCTGGTGCAGCATCGGACCAATGGCTATTCGCTGGCATAGCCCCTGCATTGCCATACCAGCCCATTCACTCCCTCCCGCCGAGGCCCGCTTATGCGCATCGTGCAAGCCACGCTCGACCACCTCGATCTGCTCGCGCCGCTGTTCGTCAAGTACCGCGAGTTCTACGGCATGCTTCCCTACCCCGAATCCTCGCGAAAATTCCTCGAGAAGCGCCTGCGCCGCAAGGAATCGGTGATCTACCTGGCCCTGCCGGATGACGACGACAGCAAGCTGCTGGGCTTCTGCCAGCTCTACCCGAGCTTCTCCTCGCTGTCGCTCAAGCGCGTGTGGATCCTCAACGACATCTATGTCGCCGAAGAGGCGCGCCGCCAGCTGGTCGCCGACCACCTGCTGCAGACCGCCCGGCAGATGGCCCGCGAAACCCAGGCCGTGCGCATGCGGGTGTCCACCAGCGTGAACAACGAAGTGGCGCAGAAGGTCTACGAGTCCATCGGCTTCCGCGAGGACAGCGAGTTCAAGAACTACATCCTGCCGATCAGCGACGACCTGAACTGACGGCCTGATTCGAGCTGCAGCGCGGCCCGCTGGCGTCGGCGGGCCTGGCACATTAAAGTGCCATTATCGGAATCGCCGCGGCCTCCGCCCAAGGGATCCCATGGGTATTTCCCTGCTCGTCCTGCGCACCGCCTGTCTCTGCCTCGCACTCCTGGGCGCCGTCGCCCAGGCCCAGACCCTGCGCGTCGCCACCCTGGAGTGGGCGCCCTACGTCGGCAGCGACCTGCCGGGCAACGGGCTGGCCAGCCGTATCCTCAGCGAAGCCCTGGCGCTCAACGGCGACAAGGCCGAACTGGTGTTCCTGCCCTGGCAAAGAGCCCTCAACGAAACCCGCGAAGGCCGCTTCGACGCCCTGATGCCGGCGTACCTGTCGCCGGACCGCAGCCAGGACTTCTACACCTCCATGCCGCTGCTGGACTCCCAGCTCGGCTTCTTCCGCCGTCGCGACCGCGCCCTGCCGATCAACCCGCGCGATCTCGATACCCTGCGTCCCTATCGCATCGGCGTGGTGCGCGGCTACGTCAACCAGCAAGGCTTCGACGCCGCCGACTTCCTCAACAAGGAGGTGGTCAGCAGCGACTGGCAGAACCTGGAAAAACTCCTGCGCGGGCGCATCGACCTTGCCGTGGTGGACCGTTACACCGGCTACCAGTTGCTCAGCCAGAACGCCCCGGCGCTACGCGAACAGCTGGAATTCATCGAGCCGCCGCTGGAGGTCAAGCCGCTCTATGTTCTGGTGCCCCGAAAGCTCGCCGAAGGCGAGGCCCTGGCCGCCAGCCTCGACCGCGGCCTGCGCACCCTGCGGCGCAGCGGCCGCCTGCAGCAGCTGATCGCCGAGGCGCGCCTGGAAAGCGCGATGAACACCCGCGAAGTCGCTGCGCATCCGCTGGCCGAACAGCTGCCGGCAACCGCCGAACGGCATGGCGCGGCCTTGTCGCCCAGGACCACGACGGAACTGCTGAGCTGGCAGGCGAGCCTGCTCTGATCTCCTCACCTCAACGCCCCGCTATTTGTCACAAGGCGTTGCCGCGCTCACAGCGCCAGGATTTTCACGCAGAAGCTGTAATATCCTCCCGCGGACTTTCGTCGCAGGATTCGACGTAGCACGCCCCGGCAGTCCGGCCACGCCTTTATACTGGGCGGCCCGGCCGTTCACCTTGTTGTCAGACAGGCTTCTCATGGAATTCAACCCGATCGACCTGATTCTCCACCTCGACAGCTACCTGTCGCTGGCGGTGGCCAACTATGGCACCTGGATCTACGCCATCCTCTTCCTGGTGATCTTCTGCGAAACCGGCCTGGTGGTAACGCCCTTCCTGCCGGGCGACTCCCTGCTCTTCATCGCCGGCGCCATCTGCGCCACCGGCGGCATGGACCCGTGGATGCTCGGCGGCCTGCTGCTGCTGGCGGCGATCAGCGGCGACAGCACCAACTATGTGATCGGCCGAACCCTGGGCAAGCGCCTGTTCAGCAAGCCGGACTCCAAGGTCTTCCGCCGCGACTACTTGGACCAGACCCACGCCTTCTACGAGCGCCACGGCGGCAAGACCGTCACCCTCGCGCGCTTCCTGCCCATCGTGCGCACCTTCGCGCCCTTCGTCGCCGGCATGGCCTACATGCCCTACGCGCGCTTCCTGTTCTTCAGCGTGGCCGGCAGCATCGCCTGGGTCGGCGGCCTGGTGACCCTGGGCTTCTTCTTCGGCAACGTGCCCTTCATCAAGCAGAACCTCTCGGTGATGATCATCGGCATCATCGCCTTCTCGCTGCTGCCCATGGTGATCGGCTTCATCCGCCACAAGCTGCGCCCCTCGGCCAAGGCCCAGCCCGGCGAGCGCTGATCGTCCATGTGGTCGTTCAGCGCCTGGCGCCGCCGGCGCTTCCTCGCCCGCTATCCGCTCGATCCCCAGCTGTGGGCGCAGGTGCGCCGGCACCAGCCGATCCTCGACGGCCTGAGCGAGGAGGAGCTGCGCCGGCTCGGCGAGCGCGCGCTGCTGTTCCTGCGCGACAAGCGCCTCTCGCCTTTGCCGGGCATCGAACTGGACGACTACCGCCGCCTGCTGCTGGCCACCCAGGCCGTGCTGCCGCTGCTGCACCTGCCGGAGCTGAACTGGTACGGCGGCTTCCATGAGCTGGTGCTCTACCCCGACGACTTCGTCAGCCCGCAGAAACACCGCGACCCGGCGGGCGTCCTCCACGAGTTCGACGACGAACGCGCCGGCGAAACCTCGCTGCAGGGTCCGGTGATCCTTGCCTGGCCCGGCGTGGAAAGCGGCGGCGGCTGGGATGCCTACAACCTGGTGATCCACGAGCTGGCGCACAAGCTCGACATGCTCAATGGCGACGCCAATGGCCTGCCGCCGCTGCACCGCGACATGCGCGTCACCGACTGGGCAGCCGCCATGCAGGCCGCCTACGACGACCTCAACCGCCAGCTCGACCGCGACCCGCAGGCGCACACCGCCATCGACCCATACGCCGCCGAGAATCCCGCGGAGTTCTTCGCCGTCACCAGCGAGTACTTCTTTACCGCTCCGGACCTCCTGCAGGCTGCCTATCCCAAAGTCTATGAACAGCTTTCGCTGTTCTACCGGCAAGATCCGCTCTCGCGCCTGCACAAGCTTCAGGCCGAGCACCCCGAATATCAGGAAACTCGGGCGCACTAGGCGATGTCTGTGGCTTGGACCCGGCAATCTGCCTATAATCCGCCGCACTTTTTCGGCCCGACCACTATCTGGAGTCGTCCATGAGCTACAGCAGCATCCCGGCTGGCAAAGACCTGCCGAACGACATTTACGTCGCCATCGAGATCCCGGCCAACCACGCGCCGATCAAGTACGAAATCGACAAGGACACCGACTGCCTGTTCGTCGACCGTTTCATGGCCACCCCGATGTTCTACCCGGCCAACTACGGCTTCATCCCGAACACCCTGGCCGACGACGGTGACCCCCTGGACGTGCTGGTCGTGACCCCGTATCCGGTCGCTCCGGGCTCCGTGATCCGCGCCCGTCCCGTTGGCGTGCTGAACATGAGCGACGAAGCCGGCGGCGACGCCAAGCTGATCGCCGTGCCGCACGACAAACTGACCGTGCTGTACAAGGACGTGAAGGAATACACCGACCTGCCGGCTCTGCTGCTGGAGCAGATCAAGCACTTCTTCGAGAACTACAAGGATCTCGAGAAGGGCAAGTGGGTGAAGGTCGAAGGCTGGGGCGACGCCGCCCAGGCCCACGACTACATCACCAAGGCCGTCGCCGCCTTCCAGGCCAAGTGATGGTCGCGGGCTGACCCCGCCACGAAGAAGCCCCGCCCCGGCGGGGCTTTTTTATGACCGGGATTAGGCTTTTCGTCCCGACTTTGCTACCATCTGCGCCCCGCACGCAGCTCGCTGCGCTGCCACAGAATCAAGGCGGTCCGCCCTACCAGAAGTGAGGTTGGACCACCCCCTGAAAGCCGGCCACAAGCCGGCTTTTTTAATGCCCTCGATTTGCCCCGCAGCGCCCGCGCGCGCCCTGCCAGACCGCCCGCCGGCCAATGCGCCACTGCCGTCGGCCAGGCATAAGATCGGACTATTCCCCCGCCGGTCCGCTGCCAATGAAACGCACCTCATCCCTCCTGATCGCCCTGCTGCTGGCCGCCCCCCTGTTGGTCCAGGCGCAGGCGGCGGAGTGGAAGCTGGCCAAGAACCAGGACGGCGTGCAGGTCTACCTGAGCGAAGTACCCGGTTCGCGCTACAAGAGCTTCCGCGGCGTGACGCTGGTGAAATCCGACGTCGCCACCCTGGCCCACCTGCAGGAGAACCTGCGCGTCTCCTGCGCGTGGCTCTACGCCTGCGCGCAGATGCGCCTGCTCAAGTACAGCGACGAAGCCATCTGGGTTTACCTCGACACCAAACTCCCCTGGCCCGCCGCGCCGCGTGACCTGGTGCTGAAGGTGAGCACCGAGCAAACCCCCGATGGCGGCATGATCCGCCACCTGCAGGCCGCGCCGGACTATCTCCCGCCGGTGAAGGACCGCATCCGCGTGCCCAGCGTTTCCGGCACCTGGCAGATGATTCCCAGGGGCCCGCAGCTCACCGAGGTCACCTACGAGATGCGCGGCGAACCCGGCGGCAGCGTGCCATCGTGGCTTGCGAACCAGTTCGTGGTGGACGCGCCGTTCGAGTCGCTGCGCATGCTGAAAGTGGTGGCGGAGCACCAGGGCATCCAGAGCGAGGCAGGATACTGACAGAACCTGCCTGCCCAGGCGCCAGCCTTTCTCCGACAGTCGCTTCGCAAGTCTCTGCGTGATGCCGTGGATTCATCTCCCGGCCCGCAACAGGCCAGAAGCCAGCCGATAAACTCCTCTCTGCGTTATGGGTCAGCAGAAGCCCAACGATGCGTCCCGTACATGCCTCCGCAAGGACTCCGCAAAATCGATGATGAGCACGCTCGGTTCCAGACATGCGGCGTCGTGTTCTCAGACCAGGTGTCGGGCACTCCGGCCCATCAGGTGTAGACTGAGGCGATCAAGAGGACCTCGCCAGCATGGCCAATCTCTCCCCCATCTCATCCGAGTTCGAGACGAAAGAACAGGCGACCAGCTACGACCGCTGGTTTCGCCGCAAAGTGCAGGAGTCCCTGGAAGACCCGGGCCCTGGTACGCCCCACGATCAGATGATGGCCGAAATGGAGGCCGTCATTTCTCAAGCCGAGAAGCAGCGTCAGAACAAAGGCTGACGCGGTCGATCATCTGGCGAAACCGCGCCAGAACCGACCTGACGGACATCATCCGCTACATCGCCAAAGAGGATCCCCAGGCCGCCCGCCGCCTGTTGGATCGTCTGCAATCCGCAGTAGTGCCACTCGCAGACCATCCCCATCTGCACCGCACCGGACGGGTTCCTGGCACCCGGGAACTGGTCGCCCATCCGAACTACGTGCTCGTCTACCGGGTCACCGCCGAACATATCGAGATCGTCAGCGTTCTACACGCCCGCCAGGAATACCCCTGAGCCCGGTCTCACCCGCGCGGCAAGCGGCCTATTGAATGCCAGCGCAGCGCGCCGTGACCACTTTTTCCTAGGCCACCACCGACCACCTGTCCCTCCGTTTATTTGCCCGCAAAGCCCGTCTCTGCTAGTGTCGCGAGGTTTCCGAATACCCCCGCCGAGATGTCCGCATGGCCCGCAAGAAAGCTTCCCTCGACTTCGAACAGTCACTCGCCGAGCTGCAAACGCTGGTAGAGCGCCTGGAAAGCGGCGAGCTGTCGCTGGAGGACTCGCTGGGTGCCTTCGAGCAGGGCATCCGCCTGACCCGCGATTGCCAGGCGGCACTGACCCAGGCGGAGCAGAAGGTGCAGATCCTGCTGGAGCGCGACGGCGAGCTGAGCGAAGCGCCCTTCGATCCGGAAGGCGAAGACGCATGATCGCCGAGTACCAGGCGCGCTGTACGGCGCGTGTCGATGCTGCGCTGGAAAAACTCTTCGTCGCCCCCCGTGAAGAACTCACCCGCATCTACGCCGCCATGCGCTACAGCGTGGTCAACGGCGGCAAGCGCGTGCGCCCGCTGCTGGCCTACGCCGCCTGCGAAGCGCTGGGGGGCGAGGCCGAGCGCGCCGATGGCGCCGCCTGCGCGGTGGAGCTGATTCACGCCTACTCCCTGGTACACGACGACCTGCCGGCGATGGATGACGACGACCTGCGTCGCGGCCAGCCGACCACCCACATCGCCTTCGACGAAGCCTGCGCGATCCTCGCCGGCGACGGCCTGCAGGCGCTGGCTTTCGAGGTGATCGGTAACGCCCGGCTCAATCCGCAGGATGCCCAGACCCGCCTGGACATGCTGCTGGCCCTGACCCGCGCCGCCGGTTCCGCCGGCATGGTCGGCGGCCAGGCCATCGACCTGGAATCCGTGGGCCGCAGGATCGACCAGGCGGCGCTGGAAACCATGCACCGGCACAAGACCGGCGCGCTGATCGAAGCCAGCGTGCAGCTCGGCGCTCTGGCCAGCGGCCGCGCCGATGCCGCGTCCCTGGAAGCGCTGCGCCGCTACGCCGAGGCCGTGGGGCTGGCGTTCCAGGTGCAGGACGACATCCTCGACGTGGAAAGCGACACCGCCACCCTGGGCAAGACCCAGGGCAAGGACCAGGCCCACGACAAGCCGACCTACCCCGCCCTGCTCGGCCTCGATGCCGCCAAGGCCTATGCCCTGGCCCTGCGCGACCAGGCGCTGGGGGCGCTGGAAGGTTTCGGCGACAACGCCGAGCCGCTGCGCGCCCTCGCCCGCTACATCGTCGAACGCCGCCACTGATTCCCGGCACGCGCATTGCGTGTGCCAACCCAGCGATTCCTCCCGTTGTGATGACCGCTTGCCGGTGCTTCACTGCATCGGAGGGATTTCGTATACCATATTCCACAACCGCCTTCTGACCGGACTGCATCGTGCCGCTACGCAACGCCCCCAACCTGGGTATCGTCCCCTCCGCCTCGGAGACCATCGCCAAGCACCTGCGCGAGGCGATCATTTCCGGCCAGATGGCGGAAAACGAGCCGATCCGCCAGGACGACATCGCGCAGATCTTCAACGTCAGCAAGATCCCCGTGCGCGAGGCGCTCAAGCGCCTGGAAGCCGAGGGCCTGGTGGAGTTCCAGCGCAACAAGGGCGCGCTGGTGACGAAGATTTCCGAGCCGGAACTGGCGCAGATGTTCGAGGTGCGTGTCGTCCTCGAGGCCCAGGCGATCCGCCTTGCGGTGCCCAACATGACTGCCGAGACGTTCGAGCGCGCCGAGCGCATCTGTGCCGAGTTCGTCGGCGAGGACGATGTCGGCCGCTGGGCGGAACTGAACTGGGAACTGCACGCCTGCCTCTACGAGCCGGCCCAGCGACCCTATCTGGTCGGCCTGATCCGCTCGATCCACGACAAGCTGGAGCGTTACCTGCGCATGCAGATGAGCCTCTCCTCGGGCAAGGAGCGCGCCGACCACGAGCACCACGACATCCTCGACGCCTGCCGCGCCGGCGATGGCGAGCGGGCTGCGCGCCTGCTGGAAGAACATATCAACGGCGTCTGCCGCACGCTCTACGAGCATCTGCCGAACCGGCTCACTCCGAGTTAGGCAAAAGAATCCGCTGTGCCGATTTCATCATCGGCCCGGCGGAAAACCCTCAAGCTGCAATCCCCGCCCCGCGCCACCCTAGGGTCAATCACCAGACACCCCAGGGGGCAGCATGAAACGCATCCAGGTTCTCGATTCCCACACCGGCGGCGAACCCACGCGCCTGGTGCTCGACGGCTTTCCCGATCTGGGCAAGGGCAGCATGGCCGAACGCCGCGCGCTGCTGGCCAGCGAGCACGACAGCTGGCGCGCCGCGACCGTGCTGGAGCCGCGCGGCAGCGACGTGCTGGTCGGCGCGCTGCTCTGCGAGCCGGTGGACCCAAGCGCCTGCGCGGGGGTGATCTTCTTCAACAACACCGGCTACCTGGGCATGTGCGGCCACGGCACCATCGGCCTGGTGGTCTCGCTGGCGCACCTGGGGCGCATCGGCCCCGGCACCCACAGGATCGAGACGCCGGTGGGTACCGTCGAAGCGACCCTGCACGACGACCGCTCGGTGAGCGTGCGCAACGTCCCCTCCTACCGCTACCGCAAGCAGGTGCCTGTGCAAGTGCCCGGCCACGGTCTGGTGCATGGCGACATCGCCTGGGGCGGCAACTGGTTCTTCCTGATTGCCGATCATGGCCTGCGCGTCGCGGGCGACAACCTCGACGAGCTGACCGCCTACACCGTCGCCGTGCAGAAGGCGTTGGAAGGCCAGGGCATCCGTGGCGAAGACGGCGGGCTGATCGACCACATCGAACTGTTCGCCGACGACCCCGAAGCGGACAGCCGCAACTACGTGCTCTGCCCCGGCAAGGCCTATGACCGCTCGCCCTGCGGCACCGGCACCAGCGCCAAGCTGGCGTGCCTGGCCGCCGACGGCAAGCTCGCCGCCGGCGAAGCCTGGCGCCAGGCCAGCGTGATCGGCAGCCAGTTCGAAGGCCGCTTCGAGTGGATCGGCGAGCCGTCCGAGGGCCGCATCATCCCGACCATCCGCGGCCGCGCCAACATCAGCGCCGAGGCCACCCTGCTGCTGGAAGAGGACGATCCCTTCGCCTGGGGCATCCGCTCGTGAGCGATGCGGACATCATCGTCATCGGCGCCGGCATAGTCGGCGCCGCCTGCGCCCACGTCCTCGCCTGCCGTGGCCTGGACGTGCTTGTGCTGGACGCGCGACTGCCCGGCGCCACCGCCGTCGGCATGGGCCACCTGCTGGTGCTCGACGACAACGCCGCCGAACTGGCCCTGAGCAACTACTCGCTGCAGCGCTGGCGCGAGTGGGGCCACGACATGCCCGCCGAGTGTGCCTACCGCAGCAACGGCACCATGTGGCTGGCCGCCAATGACGAGGAGATGGCCGAAGCCGAACGCAAACTCGCCGTGCTGCGCGAGCACGGCGTTGCCGCGAAACTGCTGAACAGCGCCGAGCTGCAGCAGGAAGAACCCGAGCTGCGCAAGGACCTGCACGGCGGGCTGGAGATCACCGGTGACGGCATCCTCTACGCGCCGCGCGCCGCCGCCTGGCTGTTGGAATCGGCGCCCAGACCGATCCGCCAGCGCCAGGCGAAAGTGGTGGAGATCGACGAACCCCGCGTACGTCTCGACAACGGCCAATGGCTGAGCGCCAAGGCCGTGGTGCTGGCCAACGGAATCCAGGCCGGCGAGTTGTGTCCGGGCCTGCCCATCGAGCCGAAGAAAGGCCACCTGCTGATCACCGACCGCTATCCCGGCAAGGTGCGCCGCACGCTGGTCGAGTTGGGCTACGTGACCAGCGCGCACAACGCCAGCGGCCCGTCGGTGGCCTGCAACATCCAGCCGCGCCCCACCGGGCAATTGTTCATCGGCGCCTCGCGGCAGTTCGGCACCACCGACCCGCAGGTGGAAGGCTGGATGCTGGCAAAGATGCTGCGTCGCGCCGTGGACTACATGCCCGGCTTGGCCAAGCTCAACGTGATCCGCAGCTGGGCCGGCTTCCGCGCCGCCAGCCCCGACGGCCTGCCGCTGGTGGGCGAACACCCGCAGCGCCCCGGAC
>NZ_JBGLYK010000123.1:0-16503 GCF_047304025.1 Pseudomonas sp. Pseusp97
CTCCAGCAGCAGGGCGGCGGCCAGGGCGTCCACCGGGCGCTCGCGGTAACCGTCGCGCTGGCCCTGGGCCAGGCGCTCGCCCTTGGCGGCGTAGGTGGTCAGGCGCTCGTCGTGGGTGTGCACCGGCAGGTTGTAGCGGCCGTGCAGGCGGCGGGCGAATTTCTCGGCGCGCTCGCTCATGTCGCTGGGGGTGCCGTCCATGTTCAGCGGCAGGCCGACGACGATGGCGTCGGGCTGCCATTCCTTGATCAGGGCTTCGACGCGATTCCAGTCCGGCACGCCGTTCTGTGCCTTGAGCACGCAGAGCTCGCGGGCCTGGCCGGTGATGGCCTGGCCGACGGCGACGCCGATCTGCTTGGTGCCGTAGTCGAAACCCAGGAGCAGGCGCAGGGGTTTGCTGCTCATCAGGCGTGCCCGGCCTGGGCGGTGAGCAGGCTGAGGTTGATCCCCAGGCGTTCGGCGGCTGCCGACAGGCGCTGCTCGGCCGGCACCTCGAAGAGTACCGCCGGGTCGGCGGGGCAGGTCAGCCAGGCGTTGTCGGCGAGTTCCGCTTCCAGCTGGCCGGCCTCCCAGCCCGCGTAGCCGAGGGTGATCAGGTGTTGCGCCGGGCCGCTGCCGTCGGCAATGGCGAACAGCACGTCCTGGGAGGTGGACAGCGACAGCTCGCCCAGCTCCAGGGTGGCCTGGTAGCTGCGCCCGGCGGGGTGCAGGACGAAGCCGCGGTCGGTCTGCACCGGGCCGCCGTTATAGATGGTCATGCCCTGGCAGCGCACCGGCGGGAGTTCGTCCGGGCGCAGTTGTTCGAGCACATCGGCCAGGCTCAGGCCGCTGGGGCGGTTGATGATCAGGCCCATGGCACCCTGCTCGTTGTGTTCGACGATGTAGGTGACGGTCTGGGCAAAGTTGGCGTCCGCCATGTGCGGCATGGCGATCAGGAAATGGTGCTTGAGGTAGCTGGCGGCTGTGCTTTTCATGCCGGCTAGTTTCAGGCTTGCGGAACAAAGGAACAAGACTTGAAAGCGCAACGGCGCGCCTGCAGGCGCTATCTGGCGGGCCGGGTCAGTTGCTGGACAGGCGGTCGCCGCGTTCGAAGCGCCAGGTGCGGATGATTTCCAGGCGGTCGATGTCGTTCAGATCGCCCGAGAAGGGCGCGAAGGGGGCGGCCAGGCGCACGATGCGCTGGGCGGCCTGGTCGAGCAGGGGCTGGCCGGAGGATTCCAGCACCTGCACCTCATAGAGCGAACCGTCGCGGTTGATCGATACCAGCAGCCGCAGGCTGCCGTAGATGCGCTGGCGGCGGGCTTCGTCGGGGTAGTTGAGGTTGCCGATGCGCTCGATCTTCTTGCGCCATTCCTCTTTATACCAGGCGCCCTTGTCGCGCATGGTCGAGGCGGCGCTCAGGCGGTGGATGCGCGGGCGCTTGGCGTAGGCCTGCTGTTCGCGGGCGAGGTCGGCCTCCAGGCTGGAGATTTCCGCCGACAGCTGGCTGGAGTCGAATTGCGGCGCCGGCTTTGCGACGGTCTCGGCCTTGGGCGTCTGCTGCTTGGTCTGCACCTTGTCCGGACGCGGGCTGCGGGTGGCGACCGCGGCCTTGGGCGCTTCCGGGCTCCTGGCCTGGCGCGGGGTGGCCGGCGGGGCGACTTTCTTGACTTCGGTGTCCTGGAACGGCGCCTGCTCGGTGGTCTTGGGGATCGCCTTGTGTTCCAGGGTGCCGCTGCCCTGCTGGTTCATCTGCGCGAGGTAGTCGGCCTTCTCCGGCGCCTTGTCGCTCTTGAAGCTGGCCAGGGTGATTTCCAGCGTCTTGCTCAGCTGGCTGGGCGACGGCATGGTGAAGCCCACGCCGAGCAGCACGGCCACGTGCAGGATGGCCGCAACGAACAGGGTGAAACCCAGACGGTCCGCCGGACGTACGCCGGAGGACACGGGGAAGTCTTGGTGGGTTGCAGCGTTCATTGCGGATCGCACGGGCCAGGGTGGGGCGGAAGTCTGCCGACGAGGCTTATAAAAGTCTATGACGCACTGCGCGCCTTGAGCTTTTCGTCGATGACTGCCATCAGTCGCTCACCGATGCGCGTGTCGTAGGCCGCATCGATCTCGCGGATGCAGGTCGGGCTGGTGACGTTGATCTCGGTGAGGTTCTCGCCGATCACGTCCAGGCCGACGAACAGCAGGCCGCGCTTGCGCAGTTCCGGGCCGACCTGCGCTGCGATCCAGCGGTCGCGCTCGGTCAGCGGCTGCGCCACGCCGCGGCCGCCGGCGGCCAGGTTGCCGCGGGTCTCGCCCTGGGCCGGGATGCGCGCCAGGCAGTATTCCACCGGCTCGCCGTCGATCATCAGGATGCGCTTGTCGCCGTCCTTGATGGCCGGCAGGTAGCGCTGCGCCATGACCTGTTCCTGGCCGTGGCGGGTCAGGGTCTCGAGGATCACCGAGAGGTTCGGGTCGCCTTCGCGGTGGCGGAAGATCATCGATCCGCCCATGCCATCCAGGGGTTTGAGAATGATGTCACGATGCTGTGATGCAAACTCGCGCAAAATGTCGGACCGGCGGCTCACCACCGTCGGCGGCGCGCACTGCGGGAACAGCGTGGCGAAGTACTTCTCGTTGCAGTCACGCAGGCTCTGCGGCTTGTTGACCACCAGCGTGCCGGCGGTTTCGGCCTGTTCCAGCAGGTAGGTGGAGTAGACGAACTCGTTGTCGAAGGGCGGGTCCTTGCGCATCAGGATCACGTCCAGGTCCGACAGCGGCTGGTCGACTTCCTCTTCCAGCTCGAACCAGTGGGCCGGGTCGTAGAACACCTTGAGCGGGCGCATGCGGCCGCGGGCGACGTTCTCCTTCTGGTACAGGTCCTGCTGCTCCATATAGAAGAGCTGCCAGCCACGGGCCTGGGCGGCGAGCAACATGGCCAGCGAGCTGTCCTTCTTGAAGCTGATCTGCGCGATGGGGTCCATCACGATCCCGAGGCGTACGCTCATGGGATGTCCTCCTGGAGGAATCTGTGGGCTTGGGGCTGCGACATCAGGCCGCGCCGCAAAGGCTGAAAATGGATGCTCAGGGTGGCGCTGGATGTGCGCTCGGTCAAGGAAAAAGCCTGCGTGTTCCGGGTCTTATGGCCTGAATTTGCTGGGCGTGGTAAAGATTCTGACGATTGTGGTAAAAGGTTCCCACGATTGGGTCGCAGCCCGACGGTGGCAGGGCGCTAGCGCACTGAAATAAAAAGCGGAAAAAACGACTCACCGAGATGGTAAGGGCGAACATGGAACAGCATTCCGACGGTTTGAAAGTAATGGTGATCGACGATTCCAAGACGATTCGTCGCACGGCTGAAACCCTGCTGAAGAAAGTCGGCTGCGATGTCATCACAGCCATCGACGGCTTCGATGCACTGGCCAAGATCGCCGATACCCATCCGAGCATCATCTTCGTCGACATCATGATGCCGCGCCTGGATGGCTATCAGACCTGCGCCCTGATCAAGAACAACAGTGCCTTCAAATCCACGCCGGTGATCATGCTGTCCTCCAAGGACGGCCTGTTCGACAAGGCCAAGGGTCGCATCGTCGGTTCCGATCAGTACCTCACCAAGCCCTTCAGCAAGGAAGAGCTGCTCGGCGCGATCAAGACCCATGTGCCCGACTTCACCCCGGTGGAGCACGCTTCCTGAAGTCCGGCGCGAGCGCCGGTGACGCCTATTCCGTATGGGGACCACAATGGCTCGAATTCTGATTGTTGATGACTCGCCGACCGAGATGTACAAGCTGACCGCGATGCTGGAAAAGCATTCGCACCAGGTACTCAAGGCCGAAAATGGCGCCGATGGCGTGGCCCTGGCTCGCCAGGAAAAGCCCGACGTCGTCCTGATGGACATCGTCATGCCCGGCCTGAACGGCTTCCAGGCGACCCGTCAGCTGTCCAAGGACCCGGAAACCAGCGCGATTCCGGTGATCATCGTCACCACCAAGGACCAGGAGACCGACAAGGTCTGGGGCAAGCGCCAGGGCGCTCGCGACTACCTGACCAAGCCGGTGGACGAGGAAACACTGCTCAAGACCATCAATTCGGTGCTGGCCGGCTGATCCAGCCGTTGCTGCACACCCGAACATAATTATTAGAGAAGGCCAGGGCCGGCATGGCGGAAGTCCAGAGTCCTTTCGAGGTTCTCGTCCAGATCGATCAGCGCTGTCGTCAGCTGGCCGCGGGTCTGCCCGCGCAGCGCGAAGTGGTGCAGAGCTGGAACGGCATCGGCTTTCGCATGGCTGGGCGCCTGTTCGTGGCGCCAATGGGGGAGGTCGGCGAGGTTCTTCACGAACCGCGCTACACACTGCTGCCCGGCGTCCGTGACTGGGTCAAGGGGGTCGCCAACGTGCGTGGCCGCCTGCTGCCGATCATGGACCTGTGCGGTTTCCTCGGCGCGGAGCTTTCGCCTCTGCGCAAACAGCGGCGCGTGCTCGTCGTGGAACACCAGGAAGTCTTCGCCGGCCTCATCGTCGATGAGGTATTCGGCATGCAGCACTTCCCGGTGGACACCTTCTCCGAGCAGCTGCCACCGCTGGAAGCGGTCCTGCAGCCCTTTATCCATGGCGTCTTCCATCGGGAGCAACCCTGGCTCGTGTTCAGCCCGCATGCGCTGGCTCAGCACCCCGGGTTCCTGGACGTCGCCAGCTAGAGTTTGACCGGTTGGGCCGGCACTGCCGGCCCTTGTTGTGACATGGAAAGCGTAAATCGTGGTGGGTCCAGGCGGGGGCCGAATATGAAAAATATAAAGGCAGGCAGTCTTTTTTCGGGTGCGCGCAGCAGTTCGCTGATCCTGGGGCTCTTCGTGGTCCTGATCGTGGCGATCGTCTTGCTGTTCGCCAACTTCGCTTACCTCAACACCCAGGCGAACCACGACAAGCAGTACATCGGCCATGCCGGTGAGCTGCGCGTGCTGTCCCAGCGTATCGCCAAGAACGCCACGGAAGCCGCGGCGGGCAAGGCGGAGGCGTTCAAGCTGCTGAAAGAGGCACGCAACGACTTCGAGAAGCGTTGGAACATCCTGAGCAAGGGTGATGAAAGCACCGGCCTGCCGCCGAGCCCGGATTCGGTACAACCGCAGATGGCGGATGTGCAGAAGGACTGGGACACCCTGCGCAAGAACGCCGACTCCATCCTCGCCAGCGAACAGACCGTACTGTCCCTGCACCAGGTGGCCGCGACCCTCGCCGAAACCATCCCGCAGCTGCAGGTGGAGTACGAAGAGGTCGTCGACATCCTGCTGGAGAACGGCGCCCCGGCCGACCAGGTCGCGGTAGCCCAGCGCCAGTCGCTGCTGGCCGAACGTATCCTCGGCTCGGTGAACAAGGTGCTGGCCGGCGACGAGAACTCCGTGCAGGCCGCCGACAGCTTCGGCCGTGACGCCAGCCTCTTCGGCCGCGTACTCAAGGGCATGAAGGAAGGCAACGCGGCGATGAGCATCTCCAAGGTGACCAACGCCGAAGCGGTGGATCGCCTCAACGAGATCGCCGAACTCTTCGAATTCGTTTCCGGCTCGGTGGACGAGATCCTCGAGACCTCCCCGGAACTGTTCCAGGTCCGGGAAGCCGCCAACACCATCTTCGGTGGCTCGCAGACCCTGCTGGACAAGGCTTCCAGCCTCGCCGCCGGCTTCGAGAACCTGGCCGAAGGCCGCGTGTTCAACCAGGTCGCCAGCGCCGCGCTGGGCATCATCGCCCTGGGCGCGATCATCCTCATCGGCCTGGTGATGGTGCGTGAGACCAACCGCCGGCTGGCCGAGACCGCCGAGAAGAACGAACGCAACCAGGCGGCGATTCTGCGACTGCTCGACGAAATCGCCGACCTCGCCGACGGTGACCTGACGGTGGCCGCGACGGTAACCGAGGACTTCACCGGTGCGATCGCGGACTCCATCAACTACTCCATCGACCAGCTCCGCGAGCTGGTGGAAACCATCAACCTGACTGCCGTGCAGGTGGCCGCCGCCGCCCAGGAAACCCAGGCCACCGCCATGCACCTGGCCGAGGCTTCCGAGCACCAGGCCCAGGAAATCGCCGGCGCCTCCGCCGCGATCAACGAGATGGCCGTGTCCATTGACCAGGTATCGGCGAACGCCTCCGAGTCCTCGGCGGTAGCGGAACGTTCCGTAGCCATCGCCAACAAGGGCAACGAAGTGGTGCACAACACCATCACCGGCATGGACAACATCCGTGAGCAGATCCAGGACACCTCGAAGCGGATCAAGCGCCTGGGCGAATCGTCCCAGGAGATCGGTGACATCGTGAGCCTGATCAACGACATTGCCGACCAAACCAACATCCTCGCCCTGAACGCCGCGATCCAGGCGTCCATGGCGGGCGACGCGGGCCGCGGCTTCGCCGTGGTAGCGGACGAAGTACAGCGTCTGGCGGAACGTTCCTCCGCTGCGACCAAGCAGATCGAGGCGCTGGTGAAGACCATTCAGACCGACACCAACGAAGCGGTGATCTCGATGGAACAGACCACCTCCGAGGTGGTTCGCGGTGCCCGCCTGGCGCAGGACGCCGGTGTGTCCCTGGAAGAGATCGAGAAGGTATCCAAGACCCTGGCCGCGTTGATCCAGAACATCTCCAACGCCGCCCGTCAGCAGGCCTCCTCCGCCGGCCACATTTCCAACACCATGAACGTGATCCAGGAGATCACCTCGCAGACCTCCGCCGGTACCACCGCCACTGCGCGCAGCATTGGTAACCTGGCCAAGATGGCCGGAGAGATGCGCCACTCCGTATCCGGCTTCAAACTGCCGGACACCGCCGAACAGGCCTGAGCAGAGGAGGTGCGCGACTCTTTGCCGGGTAGCGCACGACAATCTTGAGCGAGGGGCGCGACATGCAGGCAAGTGGCGTCTGGTCGTTGCAGCCGTTGGCCGACATGTCGGCCGCGGACTTCCGCGACTGGCAGGCACTGTTGGAAGACCGCACCGGCGTCGTCGTCAACGAACAGCGCCGCGCCTTCCTGCAGACCAGCCTCGGCGCGCGGATGCGCGAGCTGGGTATCGCCGACTACGGCACCTATTACCGCCAGGTCACCGATGGCCCGCGCGGCGCCGTGGAGTGGTCGAACCTGCTGGATCGCCTCACCGTCCAGGAAACCCGTTTCTTTCGCCACAAGGCTTCCTTCGAAGTGCTGGAGAGTTACCTGCGCCAGCGCCTCGAACAGGTCGGCCCGAGCCGGCCGCTGGCCTTGTGGAGCGTCGGCTGTTCCAGCGGCGAGGAGCCTTACTCCCTCGCCATGGTGGCCGCCAGGGTTCTCGAAGATGCAGGTCTGGCACCGCTGTTCGGCGTGACCGGCACCGATATCAGCCTCAATGCCCTGAACCGGGCGCGCGAGGCGAGCTATGCGGCACGCAAGCTGGAAGATATCGACCCGGAACTGGCCACGCGCTATTTCAGCGCGCAGGATGACGGTCGATACCGTGTGATACCCGATCTCGCCGGGCGCGTCTGTTGCGCGCGGCTGAATGTGCTGGAACTGGCCAAGGCGCCGATGTCCGGCATGGATGTGATTTTTTGCCAGAACCTGCTGATCTATTTCCGCCGCTGGCGGCGGCGGGAAATCCTCAATCGCCTGGCCGAGCGCCTGGCGCCCGGGGGATTGCTGGTGATCGGAGTGGGCGAGGTCGCCGATTGGCACCACCCGCTGCTCGAACCGGTCGCCGATGAGCGCGTTCTGGCCTTTACCCGGAAGGGATGACACAGACACATGAGTGGAGTGGCTATGGGTGATCGGCACGATTATGTCGCCCTGGAATGGGTAAAAGGCGAGATTGCCGAAACGCTCAAGCAGGCGCGGCAAGCCCTCGAATCCTACGTCGAGAATCCCCAGGACCCGACGCGGATGGGCTTTTGCCTGGCCTATATCCACCAGGTGCGCGGCACTCTGCAGATGGTGGAGTTCTACGGCGCGGCCCTGCTCGCCGAGGAAATGGAGTACCTGACCCAGGCCCTGATCGACGGCAAGGCCTCCAGCCAGAGCGAAGCGCTGGAAGTGCTGATGCAGGCCATCCTGCAGCTGCCGGCGTACCTGGAGCGCATCCAGAGCGCCCGCCGCGACCTGCCGCTGGTGGTGTTGCCGCTGCTCAACGACCTGCGCACCGCCCGCGGCGAGAAGCTGCTGTCGGAAACCAGCCTGTTCTCCCCCGACCTGTCCCGGGAATCGCCGGTCTTGCCGGTGGACGCCCTGGCGCGCCTGCGTACCGCCGAACTGCCGGCCCTGCTGCGCAAGCTGCGGCAGATGCTGCAGGTCGCCCTGGTCGGCGTCATCCGCAACCAGGACCTGCCGACCAACCTGGGCTACCTGGCGCGCGTCTTCGCCCGCCTCGAATCCCTGTGCAAGGACGCCCCGCTGGGCCGCCTGTGGGTGATCGCCTCGGCGATGATCGAAGGCCTGGCCAATGGCAGCATCGCCAACGGCACCTCGGTGCGTAACCTGCTGCGCCAGGTCGACCGCGAGTTCAAGCGCCTGGTCGACCAGGGCGCCGACGCCATGAACCAGCCGGCGCCGGACGAGCTGATCAAGAACCTGCTGTTCTACGTGGCCAAGGCCTCCGACCAGTCGCCGCGCGTGCGCGCGGTGAAGGACGAGTACCGCCTGGACGACGCCCTGCCGGGCGCGGCCCTGGTGGACGAGGAACGCGCCCGCCTGGCCGGCCCTGACCGCGACGCCATGCGCTCGGTGGTCGGCGCGCTGTGCGAGGAGCTGGTGCGGGTCAAGGACAGCCTCGATCTCTTCGTGCGCAGCGACCGCAGCGGCGTGAACGAGCTGGGCAGCCTGCTGGCGCCGCTCAAGCAGATCGCCGACACCCTCGCCGTGCTGGGCTTCGGCCAGCCGCGCAAGGTCATCCTCGACCAGATCGAGGTGGTCAGCGCCCTGGCCCACGGCCAGCGCCAGCCCAACGACGCGACCCTGATGGATGTCGCCGGTGCGCTGCTGTATGTCGAAGCCACCCTGGCCGGCATGGTCGGCCCGAGCGAGGAACCGGGCCGCGAAGAGAACGTCCTGCCGACCACCGATGTCGAGCAGATCCACCAGGTGGTGATCAAGGAAGCGCGCAACGGCCTGGAACTGGCCAAGGACGCGATCATCGAGTTCATCGCCTCGCAGTGGAACCACGAGCACCTGGCCCGCGTGCCGGAACTGCTGACGCAGGTTCGCGGCGGCCTGGCGATGATCTCCCAGGAACGTGCGGCGAAACTGCTGGAAAACTGCAATCGCTACATCCAGGAACAACTGCTGGTGCGCCAGGCCGTGCCGGACTGGCACAGCCTGGACACCCTGGCCGACGCCATCACCAGCGTCGAGTACTACCTCGAGCGCCTGTCGGAAGACCACAACACCCAGGGCGACATGATCCTCGACGTGGCCGAGGAGAGCCTGGACAGCCTGGGCTACTCGCTCAAGCCGCGCCCGTCGATCCTCGACGCCGAGCCGGAAGCTCATGTCCCGGCGCCGCTGGACAATCCGCTCGACGAGATCGACGTGCTGGCCGCGCAGCCGCTGGCCGAGCCGACCGAGGCGGTGCCGGTGGACGACGTCCCGGAACTGGCCGCGCCGGTGGAAATCGCCGACAGCTTCGAGCCGGCCACCTTCGAGGCGGCTCCGCTCGAAGAGCCGCCGTTCGAGCAGCCTTCCCGGCTGGCGCCTCTGGAAGAGCTGGCGCCGGTTGAAGAGCAGGCTCCGGTCGCAGAGCCGACCCCGGACCTGGCCGACTTCGACGCGCCGCAACCGGTCGTCGAAAACGAAGACAGCTTCACCTTCGAATCCCTGGAGCCGGTCGCCGAACCTGCTGTGCTGGAAGAGCCTGCGCTGCTGGCCGACTTCGATCTCCCTGTCGAATCCGAGGCTCAGCCCGCTGGCGAAGCCGAAGCGAGCTTCACCTTCGAACCGCTGGAGCTGGACTCCGCCGAGCCCACGGCCGAGCTGGGCGCCTGGACCCTGGACGAGGGCGAGCTGCTGGCCGCCTCCGCCGTCCCGGCCGAATCGAGCGCGCCGACCGCTACCCTGGAGCCGGAAAGCCTCAGCTGGGACATCGAGCTGGAGCCGGCTGCACCGATCACCGACACCACCCTGGCCGACGAAGGCTGGTCGCTGGACGACAGCCACAAGGCCGACAGCATCGAGTTCAGCCTCGAAACGCTGGAAGAGACCCCCGCGCAACCGCTGGCCGATGGGCTGAGCTGGAGCCTGGACGATGCCCCGCTGGCCGAGACGCCGCGCGTCGACGAAGCGACCCCGGCCGAACCTGCCGCCGCGGCGGAACTGCTCGAAGATTTCGCCGGCCTGCCGTCGCTGGAGGCCACTGCGGCCCCGGTGGACGAGCTGAGCTGGGACATGGAGTCGCTTGCCCCGACCGGTGAGAAGCCCGCCGAGGAAGACTGGTTCAGCGTCGACCTGAGCCAGCCGGCTGCCGAGTCGCCCGCGCCGTCCCTGGAGCTGGACGAAAACTTCGCCAGCCTGGAAGCGCTCGAACCCGCGCCGCTGGTCACCCTGGAGTCCCTGGACGACCTGAGCTTCGACGCCCCGCCGGCCACCGATGAGCCGTCCGATGCGCAAGCCTCGCTGGTCAGCGACGACAACTGGACCCTGGGCGAGCTGAGCGAACCGACCGCGCTGGATGCAGGCGTGGACTTCAGCCTCGATGCGCCGCTGCAGCTGGAACCGCTGGAGCCGCTGCCCGAAACCCAGACCCCCGCCTTCCAGGCCGAAGCCTGGAGCGACGAGAACATCGCCGACCTGGACCTGCCGGAAGTCGAATTGCCCAGCCCGCCGGCCGAACCCGAGCCGGTCGCCGAGGCGCCGGCCAGGCCGCTGTCCCTGGCCGAGGTCATGGCTGTCCCGGTGCAGGCGATCAACCCGCCGGCCCAGGACGTGCCGCCCAGCCTGCTGCCGCCGCCCGCCGACGAAGAACCGATCGACGAAGAGCTGCGCGAAGTCTTCATCGAGGAGGCCGGCGAAGTCCTGGAAACCATCGGTGAACACCTGCCGACCTGGCTGGCCAGCACCGATGACCGCGACTCGCTGACCGAGATCCGCCGCGCTTTCCACACCCTCAAGGGCAGTGGCCGGATGGTCCGCGCCCTGGTGATCGGCGAATTGGCCTGGTCCATCGAGAACCTGCTCAACCGCGTGCTCGACCGCAGCATTGCCGCTTCGCCCGCCGTGTTGCAGGTGGTGCAGGACGTGGTCGCGCTGATGCCCGAACTGGTCGAGGAATACGCTGCCAGCGCCCAGCGCCAGCGCGACGATGTCGACCGCCTGGCCGCCACCGCCCACGCCCTGGCCAAGGGGCAGCCGGTGCCGCCGCCCGGTGGTGGTCTGCCGGAGTCGGCGCCGTCGGTCGAGGACATCACCCCCGAGCTTGCCGATGTCGAGGAAATCGCCGCGCAGGCTGCCAACGAAGGTCTCGACGACAGCCTCGACCCGCAGTTGCTGGAGATCTTCCGCAACGAAGCCGAAGCCCATCTGGAAACCCTGGTCGGCTTCCTCGCCGATTGCGCGCAACAGCTGCCGCAGCCCGTGACCGACGACCTGCAGCGTGCCCTGCACACGCTCAAGGGCAGCGCACACATGGCCGGCATCCTGCCGATTGCCGAGATCGCCACGCCGCTGGAGCGGCTGGTGAAGGAATTCAAGACCAACCTGCTGCAGGTCGACCTGCGCGAGGCCGAGCTGCTGCACGCCGCCGAAGGGCTGTTCCGCGTCGGTCTCGAGCAACTCGTCGCTGGCCGTCCGCTGGCGCCGATCGAGGGTAGCGCCGAGCTGCTGGCGCGCATCGCGCAGATCCACCAGGAGCGCCTGGAAGCCGCCGAGGCCAAGCGTCGCGGCGAAAGTGGCGAGGGCAGCGGCAACGATCCGCACCTGATCGGCATGTTCCTCGCCGAGGGCATGGACATCCTGCTCGACGCCGAGGACCTGTTGCGCCGCTGGCGCGAGCACCCGCAGGAGCGCCAGGAGCTGGGCGCCCTGTACGAAGAGCTGGAAACCCTGAGCCGTGGCGCGCAGATGGCCGAGCTGCCGCAGATGGCGGAACTCGCCGATGCGCTGCTGGCGGTCTACGGCGCCGTGCGCCAGGGTCGCCTGGAAACGGGCGAGGCGTTCTTCGCCGCCGCCGAGACCGCCCACGAGGCGCTGATCGGCATGATGGATCAGGTGGCCGCGGCCCTGCAGGTCAGCGCCCGTCCGGAACAGGTCCAGGCGCTGCACCGCCTGCTGGAGGCACCGGCTGCCGAGGGCGAGCTGTCCGAAGCAGCGGACCTGGAGTTCGTCGACCTGGAGAACCTGACGGCGGATGACTTCCCTTCCGAGGACGAGGAGTTCCTGCTCGACAGCCGCCCGGTGGACGACGACAACCTCCCCGACGGCCTGAGCTGGTCGCCGCGCGGCGACACCGATGGCGCCCCGCGCGGCGCCGCCGACGATGATGACGACGATGTCATCACCGCCGAGACCCCGCACGCCCATCCCGCCCCGCAGCAACCGCCGCGGGCGCTGGACGAGGAAATGGTGGCGATCTTCCTCGAAGAGGCGGTCGACATCCTGGATAACGCCGGCCAGGCGCTGGACCAGTGGTTGGCCTCGCCCGAAGGCCTTGCCGCGCTCTCGACCCTGCAACGCGACCTGCACACCCTCAAGGGCGGCGCGCGCATGGCGGAAATCCGCGAGATCGGCGACCTGTCCCACGAGCTCGAATCGCTCTACGAAGGCCTGCTGGATCATCGCTTCCAGCACAGCCAGCCGCTGGGCGACCTGCTGCGCACCTGCCACGACCGTCTGGCTACCCAGCTTGACCAGCTGCAGGCCGGCCAGGCGCTGACCGACCCGGCCGATCTGGTGCAGACCATCCGCACCTTCCGCCAGAACCCGGCCGCCGGCCTGAACCTGCCGCAGGCCCTGGCGGCGCAGCAGGAAGCCGTGGTCGAGCAGGACGAAGCCCTCGAGCTGCCGCCAGTCGTGGAAGACGACATCGAGCTGGAACTGCCCGCCGAGGCAGCGCCGGAAGCCGAAGCGGCTGAAGCGTTCGAGGCGGCTGATCCTCAAGCCATTGATCTCGACGCCATCGAGTTCGAAGCCCTCACAGCGGAAAGCACAGCTGCTGACGTAGCCGCCGAGCCGGAGGTGGAAGACACGGAGCAGGACCTCGACCTGCAGGCTTTCCTCGAGACCGCCGAAGCCGAGGTTGCCGGAACCCGGGCTGCCGAACCGGAAGTCATCGAACCGGATGCAGTAGCTCCTGACGTCTCGGGCGTGCAGGACAGCGAGTACGAACTGGACGAGGACCGCGACCAGGAATTGGTGGAAATCTTCCTCGAGGAAGGCTTCGACATCCTCGAAAGCTCCTCCGGTGCCCTGCACCGCTGGATGGAAAACCCCGACAACAGCGTCGAGCTGGAAGCGCTGCAACGCGACCTGCACACCCTCAAGGGCGGCGCGCGGATGGCCGAGATCCGCCCCATCGGCGACCTCGCCCACGAACTGGAATTCCTCTACGAAGGCCTCAGCGGCGGGCGCCTGCGCGCCAGCCCGACACTCTTCGAGTTGCTGCAGCGCTGCCACGACCGTCTCGCCGAGATGCTCGAAGCGGTCCAGCAGCATTGCCGGATTCCGGGAGGTGAATCGCTGATTGACGCGATCCACCGATTTCGTGCCAACCCCGAAGAACAACTGAGCATCCCCAGCAGCGTCAGCCTGCACGCGATCAGCTCCGCACAGGGCGCTTCGGACGGCCCGGAAGCCGATATCCTGGATATCTTCCTGGAAGAGGCCGACGACCTGCTCGAAGCCATGGAACAGGCCCTGGGCCGCTGGGACGCCGAGCGCGAGAACGGTGCGCTCGATGAACTGCTGCGCATCCTCCATACCCTCAAGGGCGGTGCGCGCCTGGCTGGCCAGACCAGCCTGGGCGACCTGGCCCACGACCTCGAACAGCACCTGGGCGAAGCCCAGCAGCAGGGCGCGCCCTGGCCGGAAAGCCTGCTGATGGACGCGCAGTCCGGCTTTGAAGGCCTGCAGGCCGAAGTCGACCAGCTGCGCCTGCACCTGGGTGAAGTCGAAAGCGCAGAAAGCCTGCAGGAAGACATTGCCGAGGAACCGATTGCCGAACAGCCGGCGCCGGCGAACCTGCCGGCCCTGCCCGAAGCCATCATGGCCGCCGCCGTGCCGCAGCGCATCGATGCGCCGGTGGTGCTGCCCTTCGTCCGCCGCGCCCAGGAAGCCGCCCAGGAAGCCGCTGCGCGCCGCGCGCCGCAGGAACTGGTGAAGGTGCCCGCGCAACTGCTCGAAGGCCTGGTCAACCTCGCCGGTGAGACCTCGATCTTCCGCGGTCGCGTCGAGCAGCAGGTGAGCGACGTCGGTTCGACCCTGGGCGAGATGGACGCCACCATCGAGCGGGTCCGCGACCAGCTGCGCCGCCTCGATACCGAAACCCAGGCGCAGATCCTCTCGCGCCACCAGGCCGACGCCGAGCGCGCCGGCTACGAAGACTTCGACCCGCTGGAAATGGACCGCTACTCGCAGCTGCAGCAGCTCTCGCGCGCGCTGTTCGAGTCCGCGTCCGACCTGTTCGACCTCAAGGAAACCCTGGCCGCCAAGAACCGCGACGCCGAGACCCTGCTGCTGCAACAGGCGCGGGTCAACACCGAGCTGCAGGAAGGCCTCATGCGTACCCGCATGGTGCCCTTCGACCGCCTGGTGCCGCGCCTGCGCCGGATCGTCCGCCAGGTGGCGAGCGAGCTGGGCAAGCAGGTCGAGTTCGTGGTCAGCAACGCCGAAGGCGAGATGGACCGTACCGTGCTCGAACGCATCGTCGCGCCGCTGGAGCACATGCTGCGCAACGCGGTCGACCATGGCATCGAGTCCGGCGAGGCGCGCCGCATCGCCGGCAAGCCGGAGCAGGGCACCATTCGCCTGACCCTGGGCCGCGAGGGTGGCGACATCCTCCTGACCCTGGCCGACGACGGCGCCGGCATCCGTCTGGAAGCGGTGCGCCGCAAGGCCATCGAGCGCGGCCTGATGACCGGAGACAGCGAGCTGAACGACCACGAGGTGCTGCAGTTCATCCTCGAGGCCGGCTTCAGTACCGCCGAGAAGGTCACGCAGATTTCCGGCCGTGGCGTGGGCATGGACGTGGTGAACTCCGAGGTGAAACAGCTCGGCGGCTCCATGAGCATCCACTCCAGCGTCGGCGAAGGCACCCGCTTCGACATCCGCCTGCCGTTCACCGTGTCGGTGAACCGCGCACTGATGGTGCTCTCCGGCGAGGACCTGTATGCCCTGCCGCTGAACACCATCGAAGGTATCGTACGGGTCTCGCCGTACGAGCTGGAGGCCCTATACGAGCAGGCCGCCGCCGACGAATCCGGCGCCGCGCCGAGCTTCGAGTACGCCGGCCAGCACTATGAACTGAAGTACCTGGGCGACCTGCTCAACAACGGCCAGCATCCCAAGCTGGTCGGGCAGTCGCTGCCGTTGCCGGTGATCCTCGTGCGCTCGGCGGACCACGCCGTGGCGGTGCAGGTGGACGCCCTGGCGGGCTCGCGCGAAATCGTGGTGAAGAGCCTCGGCGCGCAGTTCGCCGGCGTCAGCGGCATCTCCGGCGCGACCATCCTCGGCGACGGCCGCGTGGTGGTGATTCTCGACCTGCTGGCGACCATCCGCGTGCTCCACGCCCAGCTCGTCCAGCATGCGCCGCGCCGCCAACTGGCCGGCCCGGCCGCCGCGGAGATCGAACACCAGCGCCCGACCCTGGTCATGGTGGTGGACGACTCGGTCACCGTGCGCAAGGTCACCAGCCGCCTGCTGGAACGCAACGGCATGAACGTGCTCACCGCCAAGGACGGGGTGGACGCCATCGCCCAGCTGCAGGAACACAAGCCCGACATCATGCTGCTGGATATCGAGATGCCGCGCATGGACGGCTTCGAGGTGGCCACCCTGGTGCGCCACGATGAACAGCTGAAGGACCTGCCGATCATCATGATTACCTCCCGTACCGGCGAGAAGCACCGCGACCGAGCCCTGGCCATCGGCGTCAACCAGTACCTGGGCAAGCCGTACCAGGAATCCGAGCTGCTGGAGAACATCCACAAGCTGGTGAAGGCCCATGTCTGAGCAGAGCACGCCGCGCATTGCGGTGATCGCCGACACCTCGCTGCAGCGCCATGTGCTGGCGCAGGCCCTGGCCGGCCATGGCTACCAGGTGGTGATCAACGCCGACCCGGCGCGCCTTGAGAGCGAGCAGCTGGACGCCTGCGAGACCGACCTGTGGCTGGTGGACCTGGCGCAGCAGGAAGATTCGCCGCTGGTGGACAACCTGCTGGAGCAGTCGCGGGTGCCCGTGCTGTTCGGCGAAGGTCATGCGCCGGAGCGGCATTCCGAACACTACCCGCGCTGGGAGCGCCGGCTGGTGTCCAAGCTGCGCAAGCTGGTGGGCGACCCCAGCGCCGGCGTCGGCCGCAGCCTGGCCGCGCTGCTCGACGA
>NZ_JBGLYK010000124.1:0-16405 GCF_047304025.1 Pseudomonas sp. Pseusp97
GCCCCGGAGCGTCATCGGCAGGGTTCGATGACGCATCGCAGTGGCCGCCGCCGGCTAGGCACCTCGGCGCCACCCGACCTCGCCGCCTTCGCGGCCCAGCAAGGGCAAGCCCATGATCGACCTCAGCACCTGGAACCTCAGCGTTCCCACCGAACCCAGACCCACCGAAGTCACCACCCAGCAGATCGCCAGGGGCTACCAGAGCCACTACTTCCAGCGCGGTGGCAGCCAGGTGACCTTCTGGGTACCGGTCACCGGTTCGCACACCTCCGACAGCGTCTATCCGCGCAGCGAGCTACGCGAAACCACCCCCGACGGCGAAGTCTCCAACTGGTACTACAACCAGGGCGACAACGAGCTGCGCGTCACTATGAGCGTCCAGCAGGTGCCGTCGAAGAACAAGATCATCATCGGCCAGATCCACAGCCGCTCGCCCTACACCGGCAACGGAGAGCCCCTGGTCAAGCTGCAGTACCACTACCTGCCGACCCTGGAAAGCGGACGCCTGGAAGCCCTGGTGCGCAACCATCCCGACGACAGCGCCAGCATCAACGTGCCGCTGATCGACAACATCGCCCTGGACCAGGCCTTCAACTACAGCCTGCGTGTCTCCTCGGTAGGCAACCTGGCCATCCGCGTGGAGACCTCCGACGGCCGCGCCAACTACTACAGCAAGATCCTCAGCACCACCTGGTCCAAGCAATTGCTCTACTTCAAGGCCGGCGCCTACATCAACGACAACTATGGCGACAACAGCGAGGGCGCGCGGGTGACCGTCTTCCACCTGAACTCGGCGCATCGCTGATTCCCCATTCACCGGCCTGATGAGGCGCGGGGCGGGCGGACAGCGCGTAGAATGCGCGACACATCCGCACGACCCGTCGCCTTGTCACCGAGACCGCCATGGCCCGCCTGAAACTGGAATTCCCCGAAGAACTGTTCATCTACGAAACCAAGCTCACCGTCCGCGTTACCGACATCAACGGCGCCAACCACCTGGGCAACGACTCGATGATCTCGATGATCTCCGAGGCCCGCGCGCGCTTCCTCTTCGACTTCGGCATCCGCGAGACCGGAATCATCGTCACCGACCTCGCCACCACCTACCGCGCCGAAGCCCATGCTCGCGACCAGCTGCTGTTCGAGGTCGGCGTGATGGACTTCAACAAGTACGGCGGCGACATCATCTTCCGCATCACCCGCCCGGCCGACGGCACCCTGGTGGCCATGGCCAAGTCCGGCTTCGTGTTCTTCGACTACAAGGCCGGCAAGGTCGTGCCGATTCCCGAGGCCTTTCGCGACACCTTCCCCAACGTCAACTGGATCGCCTGACGCGCCAGTACAGGGCACGCCGCAGCACGGCGCGCCCTTCGATGGATCATCGCTGATCCTCACTCCCAACGCACCGCCTTGATCTGACTGGGATTTTTCATCCTGGCCCGCGCCTTGCTCTGTACAAGGCGATGGTAGTCAACGGCGATTACCCGACTTCGACAAAGGCGTCGCATCCACACCCGCGCAGTGCGGTGGGTGGAGCGACGCCTTTTTCGTTTGCCCCGGCGCAGGGGCTCAGGACTATCCCGGCGACTGCCAAGCGGCGCATGTCCGGGCTCTTCTACCGTTGCTGACGAGGTGTTCGATGAACACGAGTTTCTGGAAAGCCGGCCATGCGCCGACCCTGTTTGCCGCCTTCCTGTATTTCGACCTGAGCTTCATGGTCTGGTACGTCCTTGGCCCACTGGCGGTGCAGATCGCCACCGACCTGCAGCTGACCACCCAGCAGCGCGCGCTGATGGTCGCTACACCCATCCTTTCCGGCGCCATCCTGCGCTTCCTGATGGGCCTGCTGGCCGATCGCTGGTCGCCCAAGGCCGCCGGCATTCTCGGCCAGCTCATCGTCATCGGCGCGCTGTTCGGTGCCTGGCGGCTGGGCATCCACAGCCTGGAGCAGGCGATGATTCTCGGCGTGCTGCTGGGCATGGCCGGCGCCTCGTTCGCCGTGGCGCTGCCGCTGGCCTCGCAGTGGTATCCACCGCAGCACCAGGGCAAGGCCATGGGCATCGCCGGCGCCGGTAACTCCGGCACGGTGCTCACCGCGCTGTTCGCCCCGGCCATCGCTGCCGCCTTCGGCTGGCAGAACGTCTTCGGTTTCGCGCTGATCCCGCTGCTGGCCACCCTGGTGGTGTTCGCCCTGCTCGCCCGCAACGCGCCGGAGCGGCCGCCGGCCAAGTCCCTGGCGGACTACCTGAAAGCCCTGGGCGACCGTGACAGCTGGTGGTTCATGTTCTTCTACAGCGTGACCTTCGGTGGCTTCCTTGGCCTCGCCAGCACCCTGCCCGGCTACTTCCACGACCAGTACGGCCTCGACCCGGTGAAAGCCGGCTACTACACCGCGGCCTGCGTCTTCGCCGGCAGCCTGATGCGCCCCCTGGGCGGCGCGCTGGCCGACCGCATCGGCGGCATCCGCAGCCTGCTGGTGATGTACACCGTCGCCTCGATCTGCATCGCCGCCGTGGGCTTCCACCTGCCCAGCGCGATGGCGGCGCTGAGTCTCTTCGTGATCGCCATGCTCAGCCTCGGCGCGGGCAACGGCGCGGTGTTCCAGCTGGTGCCGCAGCGCTTCCGCCAGACCATCGGCGTGATGACCGGCCTGATCGGGATGGCCGGCGGCATCGGCGGCTTCTGCCTGACGGCAGGCCTGGGCGCGATCAAGCAGAGCACCGGCGATTACCAGCTCGGCCTCTGGCTGTTCGCCAGCCTCGGCGTGCTGGCCTGGTTCGGCCTGCACGCGGTGAAAGCCCGCTGGCGCACCACCTGGGGCAGCGCGGCAGTTACCGCGGCGCGGGTCTGACCATGGCCTGTAGGAGCGAGCTTGCTCGCGAACCGCTTGATGCGGAGGTCACCGGGAAAGGCGTCCGCGAGCAAGCTCGCTCCCACAATGAGCTGCGGCTCAGCTTCGCCCAGGCCAGCGCCACCGGCCCGCGCGACGAGAACCAGGATGCCCTGCGGGTAGTCACACCGCCGGCAGGGCTTGCCGCCAGCAAGGGGCACCTGTTCGCCATCGCCGACGGCGTCAGTCACTGCGCCGACGGCGGCCTCGCCGCTCGCCTGAGCCTGCAGGCGCTGGCCGCCGACTACTACGCCACCCCCGAGACCTGGGCCGTCGCCCAGGCCCTCGACCGCCTGCTGGTCTCGCAGAACCGCTGGCTGCAGGCCAACGGCGGCGGCCAGCCACTGCTCACCACCCTCACCGCACTGGTCCTGCGCGGCCGGCGTTTCACCCTTGCCCATGTCGGCGACTGCCGCCTGTACCGCTGGCACGCAGGCGTTCTGGATTGCCTGACCCAGGACCACGTCTGGGAGCAGCCCGGCATGCAGCACGTGCTCAAGCGCGCGCTGGGCCTCGACCAGCACCTGGTGGTGGACTACTGCGACGGCGAACTGGAAATCGGCCAGCGCTTCCTGCTGGTCAGCGACGGCATCTGGGCCACCCTTGGCGACAGCGCCATCCAACGCCTGCTGGAAGACGCGCAATCCCTGCAAGCCTGCGCCGACGCACTGGTCAGCGCCGCCCACCTCGCCGGCAGCCGGGACAACGCCAGCGCCCTGCTCCTGCAGGTCGACGAACTGCCACCCACGAGCCTCGGCGACGCCCTCGCCCAGCTCGACCACTGGCCCGCGCCGCCCGCCCTGCGGGGCGACCAGGACTTCGAGGGCTGGCAGGTGGAGGGCAAGCTGGCCCAGTCCCGCCAATCGCTGATCTACCGCGTGCGCGACCGGCAGAACCGCCCCTGGCTGCTCAAGACCCTGCCGCCGGCGCTGCGCGACTCCGCGGAAGCCGCCCAGGCGCTGCTGCTGGAGGAATGGTTCCTGCGCCGCGTGCAGGGCCGCTACTTTCCCGAGCTGCACAGCCTGCCGCAGCGCCAGCACCTGTACTACGTGATGCGCGAGTACCCGGGGCAGACGCTGGACGAGCATCTGAGGCTCAACGGCCCGCTGAACCTGCCCGACTGGCTGGACCTCGCCCAGCGCCTGCTGCGCGGCCTGGGCCAGCTGCACCGGCGCAACATCCTGCACCGCGATATCAAACCGGAGAACCTGCACTGGGCCGACGACGGCGAGCTGCGTCTGCTGGACTTCGGCCTGGCCTACTGTCCCGGCTTGTCGCAGGAAGACCCGCACGACCTGCCCGGCACCCCGAGCTACCTCGCCCCGGAAGCCTTCCAGGGCGCGGCGCCGGACGCTCGCCAGGACCTCTACGCCGCCGGCGTCACGCTGTACCGCATGCTCTGCGGGCACTATCCCTACGGCGAGATCGAAGCCTTCCAGCATCCGCGCTTCGGCACCGCGGCCCCGGCCAGCCGCTACCGACCGGACATACCCGCCTGGCTCGACGACTGGCTGGCGAAGCTGACTGCCGCGCAGCCGCAGCAGCGCTTCGAAACCGCCGAGGAATGCCTGCTCGCCCTGGAACAAGGCGAACGGCAGGCCCCGGCACGCCCGCGCCCGCTGCTGGAGCGCGAGCCCCTGCGGGTCTGGCGCGGCGTCGCCCTGGCCTCGCTGGCAATCAACCTGGGGCTACTGCTCTGGCTGCTGCACCGGGGCTGAAGGCGCACCAGTTCGGTTCGCAGCGCTTCACCGCAGTGCAGCAAAAAAGCCGACAGGCAGGAGAGGCCGGCTGAAAACCCCGGAAACCGGGGCCCATGCAACCTGGCACATCCCGTGCAATAACCTCTTCAACAATCTACAAAAGCGCGTCCCTCAACGAAGAGGCTCGCACTTCCCGATCGAACGGGACTTGGACAAAGGCGTCCTCGCTGGGTAACCGGCGGGACGCCTTTTTTGTTTTCCGTGATTTATCCCAGACGCGGAGCCCTGACATGAAAAAGCTCAAGCTCGTCCTGATCGGCAATGGCATGGCCGGTGTGCGCACCCTGGAAGAACTGCTGAAGATCGCGCCCGACCTCTACGACATCACCGTGTTCGGCGCCGAGCCCCACCCCAACTACAACCGCATCCTGCTCTCCCCCGTGCTGGCCGGCGAGCAGGCCTTCGAAGACATCGTCCTCAACGACCTCAACTGGTACAGCGAGAACGGCATCCGCCTGCTGCTCAACCGCAAGGTCACCCGCATCGACCGTCATCGTCGCAAGGTCTACGCCGAAGACGGCAGCGAGGCCGAGTACGACCGCCTGCTGATCGCCACCGGTTCCAACCCCTTCATCCTGCCGGTGCCGGGCAGCCGCCTGCAGGGCGTGATCGGCTACCGCGACATCGCCGACACCCAGACCATGATCGACACCGCCGCCGCCCACAGCCATGCGGTGGTCATCGGCGGCGGCCTGCTCGGCCTGGAAGCCGCCAACGGTCTCAAGCAGCGCGGCATGGACGTCACCGTGGTGCACCTTTCCGACTGGCTGCTGGAGCGCCAGCTGGATCGCACCGCCGGCAAGCTGCTGCAGGAGGCGCTGGAATCGCGCGGCATCCACTTCCGCCTGAACACCCACACCGAGGAGCTGATCGACGACGGCAACGGTCGCGTCTGCGCCGTGCGCTTCAAGGACGGCGAAGTGATTGCCGCCGACCTGGTGGTGATGGCCGCCGGCATCCGCCCCAATACCGAACTGGCGGAAAAGACCGGCCTGCCCTGCAACCGCGGCATCCTGGTCAACGACACCCTGCAAACCTTCGACCCGCGCATCTACGCCCTCGGCGAATGCGCCAGCCACCGCGGCATCGCCTACGGCCTGGTAGCGCCGCTGTTCGAGCAGGCCAAGGTCTGCGCCAACCACCTGGCCATGCTCGGCTTCGCCCGCTATCAGGGCTCGGTGACCTCGACCAAGCTCAAGGTCACCGGCATCGACCTGTTCTCCGCCGGCCAGTTCATGGGCGGCGAAGGCACCGAGACCATCACCCTTTCCGACCCCATCGGCGGCGTATACAAGAAGCTGGTGATCAAGGACGACGTACTGGTGGGCGCCTGCCTCTATGGCGACACCGCGGATGGCGGCTGGTATTTCCGGCAGATCCGCGAGAACCACAACGTCGCGCAGATCCGCGACCACCTGATGTTCGGCGAGAGCAGCATTGGCGACGTTGGCCACCAGGGCCAGAACAGCGCGGCCAGCATGCCCGACAGCGCCGAAGTCTGCGGCTGCAATGGCGTATGCAAGGGCACCATCGTCAAGGCGATCCAGGAGAACGGCCTGTTCAGCGTCGACGAGGTGAAGAAGCACACCAAGGCCGCCAGCTCCTGCGGCTCCTGCGCCGGGCTCGTCGAGCAGATCCTGATCAGTACGGTGGGCGGCGCGGCGGACGTGAAGCCCAGGAGCGAGAAGGCCATCTGCGGTTGCAGCGACCTCAACCACGGCCAGGTGCGCCAGGCGATTCGCGAGCACCACCTGGTCACCCTGGGCAGCGCCATGCGCTTCATGGACTGGCGGACCCCGGACGGCTGCGCCACCTGCCGCCCGGCGCTGAACTACTACCTGATCTCCACCTGGCCGGGCGAGGCCAGGGACGACCCGCAGTCGCGCCTGATCAACGAGCGCGCCCACGCCAACATCCAGAAGGACGGCACCTACTCGGTGGTCCCGCGCATGTGGGGCGGCGTCACCAACGCCGCCGAGCTGCGGCGCATCGCCGACGTCGCCGACAAGTACCAGGTGCCCATGGTCAAGGTCACCGGCGGCCAGCGCATCGACCTGCTGGGAATCAGGAAGGACGACCTGCCGGCCATCTGGAAGGAACTGGACATGCCCTCCGGCCACGCCTACGGCAAGTCCATCCGCACCGTGAAGACCTGCGTCGGCAGCGAGTTCTGCCGTTTCGGCACGCAGAACTCGACCCAGCTGGGCATCGACCTGGAGCACGACCTGTTCAACATGTGGTCGCCGCACAAGGTCAAGCTGGCGGTCTCCGGCTGCCCGCGCAACTGCGCCGAGGCCGGCATCAAGGACATCGGCATCATCGGTGTGGACTCGGGCTGGGAGCTGTACATCGGCGGCAACGGCGGGATCAAGACCGAGGTGGCGGAGTTCTTCGTCAAGCTCAGGACCGCCGAGGAGGTGCGCGAGTACAGCGGCGCCTTCCTCCAGCTCTACCGCGAGGAAGCCTTCTACCTCGAACGCACCGTGCACTACCTGCAGCGCGTCGGCATGGAGCGCATCAGGAAGGCCGTGCTGGAAGACGCGGACAACCGCAAGGCGCTCAATGCGCGTCTGCAGTTCGCCCTGTCGCTGGAACAGGACCCGTGGCAGGAGCGCATCGCCCAGCAGCCGTTGAAGAAGGAATTCGAACGGATTCCGCTCAAGCAGCTGGACCCCGCCTGAGTGCCCGCCGGGCCCCGCCATCGGGGCCCCTACTACCCGATTTGCCGGAGACACCCCATGAACTGGTTGGACATCTGCGCCCTGGACGACATCAACCCGCTGGGCTCGCGCGTCATCGCCGGCCCCAAGGGCGACATCGCGATCTTCCGCACTTCCGCTGACGAGGTCTTCGCCCTCGACGACCGCTGCCCGCACAGGGGCGGTCCGCTGTCCCAGGGCCTGATCTACGGCAAGCGCGTGGCCTGCCCGCTGCACAACTGGCAGATCGAACTTGAGAGCGGCGAAGCCGTGGCACCCGACCAGGGCTGCGCCCATCGCCATGAGGTAAAGGTTGAAGGTGGGCGCGTGCTGCTGGCACTGCGCACGCCAGTTGCCCATTGCGCCTGAGTCAGACAGCGAGGCCTGCGCCATGAATCCGTACCGTCGCACTACCGCATCCACCTGCTGCTACTGCGGCGTGGGCTGCGGCGTCCTGATCGAGCACGACGACGAGCGCATCCTGGGCGTGCAGGGCGACCCGCAGCATCCGGCCAACTTCGGCCGCCTGTGCAGCAAGGGCTCGACCCTGCACCTCACCGGTGATGCGGCTGCCCGCGCGCAGTTCCCGGAGCTGCGCCTGGGCAAGGGCCTGGCGCGTGCGCGGACCGACTGGGATACCGCGCTGGAGCACGCTGCCGGGGTGTTCGCCGAAACCATCCGCGAACACGGGCCGGACAGCGTGGCCTTCTACGTCTCCGGCCAGTTGCTGACCGAGGACTACTACGCCTTCAACAAGCTCGCCCGCGCCCTGATCGGCACCAACAACATCGACAGCAACTCGCGCCTGTGCATGTCCTCGGCGGTGGTCGGCTACAAGCGCAGCCTCGGCGCCGACGCCCCGCCCTGCAGCTACGAAGACATCGAGCTGGCCGACTGCGTGATGATCGCCGGCAGCAACATGGCCTACGCCCACCCGGTGCTGTTCCGCCGCCTGGAAGAAGCTCGCGCGCGGCGTCCGGAGATGAAGCTGATCGTCATCGATCCGCGCGTCACCGACACCGCCGAGGCGGCCGACCTGCACCTGGCGATCCTGCCGGGAACCGACGTCGCGCTGTTCCACGGCATCCTGCACATCCTGCTCTGGGAAGGCTGGATCGACCGCGCCTTCCTCGACGCCCGCACTGAAGGCCTGGATGAGGTGAAAGCCCTGGTGCGCGACTATGGCCCGCTGGCCGTGGCGGACATCTGCGGCATCGCCGTCGATGACCTGCAGCGCGCGGCCCAGTGGATCGGCCAGTCGCCAGCCTTTCTGTCGCTCTGGTGCATGGGCCTGAACCAGTCCACTGCCGGCAGCGCGAAGAACAGCGCGCTGATCAACCTCCACCTGGCCACCGGGCAGATCGGCCGCCCCGGCGCCGGCCCTTTCTCCCTCACCGGCCAGCCCAACGCCATGGGCGGCCGCGAGACCGGCAGCCTGTGCAACCTGCTGCCCGGCCACCGCGAGACTGCCAGCGCCGAACACCGTGCCGAAGTGGCGGGTTACTGGGGCGTCGAACAGTTGCCGGAGAATCCCGGCCTGAGTGCGATCGAACTCTTCGACGCGGTCCGCGACGGCCGCATCAAGGCCCTGTGGATCGCCTGCACCAACCCGGCCCAATCGCTGCCGGACCAGACCCACGTGCGCGAAGCCCTGGCCGCTTGCCCCTTCGTCATCGTCCAGGAAGCCTTCACCAGCAGCGAGACCTGCCAGTACGCCGACCTGCTGCTGCCGGCCGCCAGCTGGGGCGAGAAGGAAGGCACGGTGACCAACTCGGAACGCCGTATCAGCCATGTGCGCCCGGCTATTCCTGCCATTGGCGAGGCGCGGGCGGACTGGCGCATCGTCTGCGATTTCGCCCGCCGCCTGGAGCAGCGCCTGCGACCCGGCTCGCCGAGCCTGTTCGACTTCCACTCACCGGCCTCGCTGTTCGATGAGTACAAGCGGCTGACCCGCGGACGTGACCTGGACCTTTCCGGCATCGACTACGCACGGCTGGACGCGGGCGGGCCACAGCAATGGCCCTTTCCCGCCGGCGCGGAGCGCGGCACCGCGCGCCTGTACAGCGACGGGCACTTCCCCACCGCCAATGGGCGCGCCCGGCTGATCGCCGAGCCCTATCGCGCGCCGAAGGAAAAGCGCGATGCGCGTTACCCGCTGATCCTCAACACCGGCCGCCTGCGCGATCAGTGGCACGGCATGACCCGCACCGGCACCGCGCCGCAACTGTTCGGCCATGTGGAAGAGGCCGTGCTCGGCCTGCACCCGGAGGAGTTGCGCCGTCGACGCATCAGCGAAGGCCAGTTGGTACGCCTGCATAGCCGCCGCGGCGAGCTGGTGCTGCCGGTACAAGCCGACGATCGCCTGCGCCCCGGCCAGGCCTTCCTGCCGATGCACTGGGGCGACCGCTTCCTCAAGGGCCTGGGCATCAACGTGCTCACCCAGCCGGCGGTGGACCCGCTGTCCCGCCAGCCGGAGTTGAAACACGCCACCGTGGAGGTCAGCCGCATCGAGCTGCCCTGGCAGTTCTTCGCCCTGGTGGAAGGCGAGGTGCAGAAGCGCTTCGACGCCCTTCGCCCGCTGTTCGAAGACCTGCGCTACGCCAGCTTCAGCCCCACCGGCCGCGAGCGCCCGGCACTGGTAATCCGCGCCGCGCACCATGAGGCCCCCAGCGCGGAGTGGCTGGCGTGCATCGACGCCCTGCTCGACCTCGGCGACGGCCCGGTCATGGCCTATGACGACCCGCGCCGCACCGTCGGCAAACGGGTGCGTATCGAACAATCGCGAATCGTCTCGCTGCGCCTGGCCGGCGAAACCGCCGCCCGCGCCTGGCTGCGGGAGCTGTGGAAGGAAGGCCGCGCCGACCAGGAACTGCGCCGCTGGCTGCTGGCACCGCTCAGCGCCGCGCCCGGCAAAGCCTGTGCGGCAACGGACAAGACCCTGTGCAACTGCCTGAACGTCAGCCAGAGCCGCATCCAGACCGGCATCGACCGGGGCCTGGACCTGGAAGGCCTCAAAGACGAATTCAAGTGCGGGACCGCCTGCGGCTCCTGCGTATCGGAAATCAAGCGCCTGCTGGCCCGGAAGCCACTGGCCGCTACCGCCTGAATCAAGCCGCAAAGACGGCAGCCTGAGGAGAACTACATGAGTGGAAAAGTCTGGCTGATCGGCGCCGGCCCCGGCGACCCGGAACTGCTGACGCTGAAGGCCGTCCGCGCCATGGCTCAGGCCGACGTGGTGCTCATCGACGATCTGGTGAATCCGGCGGTGCTGGAGCATTGCCCTGGCGCGCGGGTGATTTCGGTCGGCAAACGCGGCGGCTGCCGCTCCACACCGCAGGACTTCATCCATCGCCTGATGCTGCGCTATGCCCGCCAGGGGCGCCGCGTGGCGCGCTTGAAAGGTGGCGACCCGTGCATCTTCGGCCGTGGCGGCGAAGAAGCCGACTGGCTCTCTGCGCGGGGCATCGATTGCGAGCTGGTCAACGGCATCACTGCCGGGTTGGCAGCAGCGACCCAGTGCGGGATATCCGTGACCTTGCGCGGCGTCAGCCGGGGCGTGACGCTGGTGACCGCGCATACCCAGGACGACAGCCAACTGAACTGGCGCGGCCTGGCCGAAGGAGGCACGACTCTGGTGGTGTACATGGGCGTGGCGAAACTGGCGGAAATCCGCGATGGCTTGCTCGAAGGCGGCATGGCGGCCGGCACGCCGGTGGCCATGATCGAGAACGCGTCCCTGCCCGCCCAACGCGAATACCGCAGCCAGCTGGGCGACATACTGCAAGACGCCCAGCGCTTCGCCTTGAAGAGCCCGGCAATCCTGGTGATCGGCGAAGTCGCGGCCGCCGCGCAGCAGGCAATCCTGGCCCGCACGGCGTGAAGCTCACTTTCCTGCAGGCAAAGAAAAACCCGGCCGAGGCCGGGTTTTTCTCGTCAGCTCAGACCAATTACTTGGCTTGGGCTTCCACTTCGGCTTCTACGCGGCGGTTAACAGCGCGGCCTTCGGCGGTTGCGTTGTCAGCAACCGGACGGGACTCACCGTAACCAACAGCGTTGACGCGACCGCCTTCAACACCGTACTCGTTGACCAGTACGTCACGAACGGCGTTGGCACGACGCTCGGACAGCTTCTGGTTGTAGGCGTCGGTGCCGACGGAGTCGGTGTGGCCTTCAACGGTGGTGGAGGTGGACGGGTACTGCTTCATGAAGTCAGCCAGGTTTTTGATGTCAGCGTAGCTGTTCTCTTTAACCTTGGACTTGTCGAAGTCGAACTTCACGTCCAGCTGAACGCGAACGACTTCGGCAACAGCCGGGCAGCCGTTGGCGTCAACGGTGACGTTGGCCGGGGTGTTCGGGCACTTGTCGACGTTGTCGCAGACGCCGTCGTTGTCGGAGTCGGAGCAGACTTCAGCAACCGGCTCGGGAGCCGGGGCCGGCTTGGCGCCGCCGCCGAAGTTCATGCCGACGCCCAGGCCAGCCATCCACTCGCCCTGGTGACCGTTGACGCGCTTCTCCAGGCCGTACTGGCCGTCGAGGCTGGCTTTGGCGTAGAAGTTCTCGGTGAAGTAGTACTTCAGACCGGTACCGACCATGGCCATGGTCAGGTTCTGACGGCCACCGTTGTCGGAGTTGATGTTGGTCAGGCTCTGGTGGCCGACACCGGCGGAAACGTACGGACGCAGGTTGCCAGCGCCCGGAGTGCCGAAGTGGTAGATGGCGTCCAGAGTGCTCAGGTTGCCATGGACCTTCTTGTTGCCGGTCTCGTAGGTGCCACGTACGTCGTGGTACTCACCGTAGGACAGAGCCAGCTCGACGTCGTCGGTCAGGAAGTAACCAACCGAGCCGCCGTACAGGTCCGCGTTCTTCATGTTGCGAACGCTGTCGGTGAAGTAGCGCTTGCCGAAGGCTTCGACTTCGACGGCACCCTGGCCTTGAGCGAACGCATTGACAGCGGAGGTGGCGATCAGCGAGCCAACTACGACGCCTAAGGTGTTCTTCAGTTTCATCCGTTAAATCCCCATCTTGGTGGTCAATAAGTTGTCCTAACCATAGGCCGTACAACTTGGGTGGCAAGTTTATCAGAACTTGCCAAACAGAGAGACAATATTTCCCGGACTAAGATTCCGTCACATTCGAAAACTTTTCTCTCATTCGATCGAGTGCACGTTTGTAGCGCATCTTCGTGGCGCTCAGCCCCATGTGCATGATGTCGGCGATCTCCTGGAATTCCAGTTCGGCAACAAAGCGAAGCACGAGGATTTCCCGATCAATGGGATTGACATGAACTAGCCAGCGGTCTAGTCCACCCCGTTCTTCGACTTTCGGAGCCTTCTCTTCGGAAGCCTCTTCGACTGGATCCAGACTCAGCGCATCGAGCAACCTGCGTTTGCGCCGTTCCTTCCGATACTGGGTAATGCACTCGTTGTAAGTGATGCTGTACAGCCAGGTCTTGAACTTCGACTTTCCCTCGAAGTTCTTCAGACCATACAGCACCTTGAGCATGACCTCTTGACACACATCATCGGCGTCCCGGTCGTTGCCCAGGTAGCGCGCGCAGACGTTGAACAGCGTGCGCTGGTAACGGCGCATCAGCTCCTCATAGGCCCGCGTCACGTGGTAAAGCTCCTCGTGAGAACGCTCCACCAGCTCCTCGTCGGTGAGCTGGCGCGGGTCATAGCGCAAAGGCAGTGATTGCGGCTTGTTCAAGTCGGGTCGGGCCAGGTCAAGTCAGCGTCCGGCGCGGCTCTGCAGAAGCCGTACCGGCAATCGGTCATCATCTTCAGCGACTGGTTACACGCTGATCGAGCAGGATGCGGTTGGCGATCGACACCAGCTCACCCTCGTCTGTCAGCAGGATAGTCTTGATGGTACCAATTTCCTCGATGATGCCTTCGACATCAGCCACTTTCACCTGTTGTCCGACCTGATACAGCTCCCGCACGTAAATACCGGCAATGATCTGCCCCGCCACTTCGCGACTGCCCAGGCCCAGCGCCAGCGCAGCGGCCAGGCCGATGGTGATCAGCACGATGGCGATGATGTAGTTGAGCAGGTCGGTCTTCACCTCGAGCTGGCCGATGGCCACCGAGATGCTGATGATGATGACCAGCCACTGGGCGACACGGCCCAGGCCGTTGGAGTATTCCAGGCCGACACCGTCGGCGGCGCCGCGAACCAGGCTGTTGGCCAGTTGGGCCAGGAGGATGCCGACGATCAGCACCAATGCCGCGCCGAATACCTTGGGCAGGTACAGCGCGAGCATGTCCAGGGTTGCCGAGACACGTTGCAGGCCAAGGGATTCCGCGGCGGAAACGAGGAACACCAGCAGCACGAACCAGTAGACGATCTTGCCGATCAGCGTCGACACCGGTACCTGGATGCCGGCGCGCGACAGCAGCTTGGTCAGGCCTGTGCCCGCCATCAGGCGATCCAGGCCGAGCTTGGCGAGCAGCTTGGAAAGCAGCGCGTCGAGCAGCTTGGCGACGACGAAGCCGAGCAGCACGATCACCAGCGCGGCGAGCAGGTTCGGAATGAACCCGGCCAGCTTGCCCCACAGGGTGTTCATGGCGGTGAGCAGGCTTTGCGTCCAGATGTCGAATTGCATGTTCAATCGGCCTTGTCAGCGGAAGGGGCGGAATTCTGCGCGTGGCGCGAGACGGGTGCAAGATGCGCGGCGCCACGGCTCACGCCAATGGACAGGGCCTGGAACCAGTGCCCCATCAGGCTGAACAGATCGCCCGCGCCTACCTGCCGGTTGGCGGTCTTCAGGACGCGATCCAGTCGCGAATCGTCTCCGGGCTGTTCCGGGGGCATTCGCAGCAGATCGCGCAAGGATTCTTCAAATGGGTCGTGCATGCGCACCTCGCCTGTGTGAGGTGCTTGACGACCTCACCGCCTCATAAGTCACACCTAGAGCCAACGCAGGCGGCGGAATATCCACCACTGGAACCCCACTATCCCGAGGATCACCACGCACGCCATGGCGAAGCCGTGGGACGATCCGGAACCGGGAATGCCGCCGACGTTGATGCCCAGGAGACCGGTCACGAAGCTCATGGGCAGGAAAAAGCCGGTGATGATACCAAGCAGGTACATGGTGCGGTTCATCCGCTCGGTAATTCGGCGATGTTCGGCTTCCTGGATCAGGCTGATGCGCTCGCGCACCAGCTCCAGCTCTTCCAGGTTGCGGGTCAGGCGGTTGTACAGCTCGTTCCAGTAGTCCGCGTCGTCGGCGACCGTCCAGGACAGTTTGAACTTGACCATCTGCGAGTAGATTTCCCGCTGTGGCGCCAGGTAGCGGCGCAGGCCTGCGGCGCGTCGTCGCAGGGTGCGCAACTGGTGCTGATCGGGAATGCTGCGCTCGTCCTCCTCGATGGCCTCCTCCATGCTGTCGAGCTGGTCGGCGAGGCCGCCGATCAGGGTGTCGACACGGTCTGTGAGGTAGTGGGCGAGGCTCAGGACCACTTCCGAAGCGGTCTTCGGGCCGCGCCCCGCCTCCAGGTCGGCACGCAGGTCGGCCACGGCCTTGAGCGGGCGCAGGCGCAGGGAGATGACTCGCTGCGACTCGGCGTAGACGCGCAGCGAGACCATGTCCTCCGGTACGGCACCCGGGTTCAGGTTGACCCCGCGCAGGAACAGCAGCAGGCGCTCGGCGCCCAGATCCACCAGGCGTGGGCGGGTCGCCTCCTCCAGCAGCAGGTCGCAGGCGAATTCGTTCAGGCCGCTGGATTCGCGCAGCCACGCCTGGGCTTCGGGCACGCCGCGGTCCCAGTGCACCCAGAGGCTTTCCTCAGGCTTGAGGTCGAGCAACGGCAACTCGCTGCGAGTGATGCGCCGGCCGCCGCCATGGCCGTCCAGCACGAAGCCGTCGATCAATCCGCGTTCCGTGCCGCTCTCGTACTGCTGCATGCCCAGTTCCTTCGCTTGGATCGCTGTCGCGAGACACCATGAAAAATGCCGGAAGCTTTCGCTCCCGGCATTGACCCGCACCTTCGCTGGAAGGTTCGAATTATTCCGGCATTTTCAATGCCTTAGGCGAAACGATGATGCCATTGTTGTCAGCATAGACGAACTCGCCCGGGCGGAAGGTGATACCGCCGAAGGTGACGGCCACGTTCAGGTCGCCGATGCCTCGCTTGTCGGTCTTCATCGGGTGGCTGGCCAGCGCCTGGACGCCCAGGTCGGTCTGCGCGATCACGTCGACGTCACGGATGCAGCCATACACCACGATGCCTTCCCAGCCGCTCTTCGCAGCCTTCTCGGCCAGCATGTCACCGAGCAGGGCGCGACGCAGCGAGCCGCCGCCATCCACCACCAGGACCTTGCCCTTGCCGTCCTTCTCGACCTGCTCCTTGACCAGCGAGTTGTCCTCGAAGCACTTGATGGTGACGATCTCGCCACCGAAGGAGTCCCGCCCGCCGAAGTTGCTGAACATCGGCTCGACGACCTGGACCAGCTCCGGGTAGGCATCGCACAGATCGGGGGTGACGTAATGCATGGAGAAGCTCCTCTTGATGAAATCCGGCAGGGTTCCAGGCCTGGATGTGACCGAAAGCCGCAATGGCGTCACAGTCTACTCCCTGCCGCGCCAAGCTCAAGCCTGGGCGCCCTGCCCCGCCGGCAGGGCGCCGTGCACCAGCCAATGCTGCAAGACAGGCCATACCTCGCGCTGGGCCCCCTTGCTGATGAGCATCTCGACATGGCCGAAATCCTCGGAGAAGCCCTGACGGCGCCCCAGGTGCAGATACTCGCGCACCTGGGAGCCGAACTGTTCCAGGAGCTTGCGACAGGCCCAGGCCGGGTCTTGGATATCCCCATCGGAAGCCACAGCCAGCACCGGCACGCTGACGTTCTGCAGGCCAGCCCACCAGTCGTTGTCCTTCTCGCCGAAACGGCCGAACAGGCCGTACCAGCGCAGGGCCTCCAGGGCGAGGCCGAGCGGTTCGTCTTCCGGCCCGCGCTTGAGCCGCGAGCCGGAAAGCCCGCCTTCACCGCGCCCTTCATCCTCGCCTGCTGGCTGGTGATCCTCGGCCAGCGCGTGCTGGAAGCGCTGCTGC
>NZ_JBGLYK010000125.1:0-16337 GCF_047304025.1 Pseudomonas sp. Pseusp97
AGCTTGCTCGCGAACGGACCCCGCAGCGGAATCGGTTCGCGAGCAAGCTCGCTCCTACAGTGAGTCCTGACGCCGGGCCTGCTCGGCGGATAACGCTGGCGCGTTATGCGCCCTGCATACTGACTTCCCAAGGCTACCCAATCTGCCGAATTAGTCCCCTCTCCCTTCGGAGCGGGGCGCGCAGCCAGGGTTAGGGAGAGGGGCTCTTGCTCTTCGTTGGCGCGAGGTGGGACGCCATCGTTATTGCTCGCGAACAAGCCCCGCAGCGGAATCGGTTCGCGAGCAAGCTCGCTCCTACAGGATCGGCACACTCCATCAATGCACCAGCATCCCCGTGAACACATAGGCCTGGGCCAGGGTAATCAGCCCGATGAACGCGGCGAAGATCAGGCTGTGCTTGACCGTGAAGCGGAACAGGTCCGACTCGCGCCCGACCATCCCGGTGGCCGCGCAGGCCACGGCGATGGACTGCGGCGAGATCATCTTGCCGGTCACCCCGCCGGTGGTGTTGGCTGCCACCAGCAGCGTGTCGCTGACCCCGAGTTGATGCGCGGTGGTCGCCTGCAATGAGCCGAACAGGGCGTTGGACGAAGTATCCGACCCGGTCAGGAATACTCCCAGCCAGCCGAGGAACGGCGAGAAGAACGGGAACGCCGCGCCGGTTCCCGCCAGCACCAGCGCGAGCGTCGTGGACATCCCCGAGTAGTTGGTGACGAAGGCGAAGGCCAGCACCATGCCGATGGTCAGCACCGGCCACTTCAACTCCTTCAGCGTGTCGCGGAAGGTCGCCGCGCCGCTCTTCACGTCGATGCGCAGGATGGCCATGGAAATCAGTGCGGCGAGGAAGATCGCCGTGCCGCTGGCCGAGACCAGGTCGAACTTGTAGATCGCCGGCATCGGCGTCGGATTGGCGACGATGGGCGCCGCCTTGAGGACAAGCTGGTCGAGGTAGGGCACCGCGATCACCGCCACCCAGCTTTCCAGCGCACCGCCGGGCAGGAACAGCGCCTTGAACGGCTTCATGGTCCAGATGGTCACCAGCACGGTGAGGATCAGGAAGGGCGACCAGGCCTTGAAGATCTGCCCGAAGCTGTACTGCGATTCCCGGCGCTGCACGCCGCTACTTCCGCCGCCGGCCAAACCCAGCGTCGCCGTGCCGTCGGCGTTGAGGCTGGAGAACTCCGTCTCGCGCACATTCGCCGGCTGCCACACGCGCAGGAACAGGGTCAGGCAGACCATGCTCAGCAGCGCCGAGGTGATGTCCGGCAGCTCCGGGCCGATGAAGTTGGAGGTGAGGAACTGGCTGATGGCGAAGGTGCCGCCGGCCACCAGCAGCGCTGGCCAGGTTTCGCGCACGCCGCGCCAGCCGTCCATCATCGCCACCAGCCAGAAGGGCACGATCACCGACAGGATCGGCAGTTGCCGCCCGGCCATGGCGCCGATCTTGAAGGCGTCCACGCCCGACACCTGCCCGGCGACTATGATCGGGATGCCCAGCGCGCCGAAGGCCACCGGCGCGGTGTTGGCGATCAGGCACAGCCCGGCCGCATACAGTGGGTTGAAGCCCAGGCCGACCAGCAGCGCCGCGGTGATCGCCACCGGTGCGCCGAAGCCTGCCGCGCCTTCGAGGAAGGCGCCGAAGGAGAAGCCGATCAGCACCACCTGCAGGCGCTGGTCGACGGTGATCGACAGCACCGAGCTGCGGATGATCTCGAACTGCCCGCTCTTCACCGTCAGCTTGTAGAGGAACACCGCCGCGACGATGATCCAGGCGATCGGCCAGAGTCCGTAGAAGAAACCGTAGACCGCCGAGGCCAGCGCCTTGTCCACCGGCATGTGGTAGACGCTGATGGCGACCAGCAGCGACAGTACCAGGGTGATGGCGCCGGCGACGTGGCCCTTGAGGCGGAACACCGCCAGGGCGAGGAAGAAGAAAATGATCGGCACGAGGGCCGCCAGGGCCGAGAGGCCGAGGCTGCCGAGCGGGGTATAGAGCTGCTGCCAGGTTTGCATGGGGATTGTCCCTTGTTGTTGTCGGAGGCAAAACGTCAGCGGTGGATAACCCTTTCAGGGGGCGCATGCCTGGGCGGCGCGCGGGCCGGCAGGCATTGAAAAAGCCCCGCAACGCGGCGCGTGGCGGGGCTCCTGAAAGCGGGTGCGGGCAAGCTTTTCGGGGTGTCGCCACTGGCTCGCTCGGGGCCGGTGGCGACCATGACTCGGCCGCCGGGCACCGGTCGCCAGGGCCGCGTGAGCTCTCTCACAGCGCTGCCACTCCGGCGCTGGCGACCTGCGCATCCTCGCCGGCCTTCACACCGGAAACGCCCACCGCGCCGATCACCTGGCCGTCCAGCACGACCGGCACGCCGCCCTCGAGCGAGGTGAGCAGCGGCGCGGTGACGAAGGCGGTGCGTCCGCCGTTGACCATGTCCTCGTAACCCTTGGTTTCGCGCCGGCCCAGGGCTGCGCTGCGGGCCTTCTCGGTGGCGATGTAGGCGCTGGCCGGCGCGCAGCCGTCGAGGCGCTCCAGGGCCAGCGGATGGCCGCCGTCATCGACCACCACGATGGACACCGCCCAGCGATTGCGCTGGGCTTCGGCGCGCGCGGCGGCGAGGATGCGGCCCACCTCCTGCTGGGTCAGAACGGCTTTGTTGAGCATGCTTGCACCTCGCCTTGAAGGGTTTCCAGCGGCGCATCGGCGAGCGCCTCTTCCACCAGTTCGATCCAGTGCCGCACCGGCGTGCGGCCCGCACCGCCCAGGTGTGTCTGGCAGCCGATATTGGCGGTGACTATGACTTCCGGGGCGCCGCTCTCCAGTGCCTTCAGGCGGTTGTCGCGCAGGCGCCGGGACAGCTCCGGCTGGGTCAGCGAATAGGTCCCGGCGGAGCCGCAGCACAGGTGGCTGTCCGGCACGCTGGTGAGGCTGAAGCCCAGGCGAGTGAGCACGCTTTCCACCGCGCCGCCGAGCTTCAGCGCGTGCTGCAGTGTGCACGGGCAATGGAATGCCAGTCGGCGATCTCCATGCAGGTGCAATTCTTCCAGCGGCTCATCGCGCAGCACTTCGGACAGGTCGCGGGACAGCTCGCTGACCCGCCGCGCCTTGGCTGCGTATTGCGCGTCGTGCTCCAGCAGATGGCCGTAGTCGCGGACGAAGGCACCGCAGCCGCTGGCGGTCTGCACTATGGCTTCGGCGCCGGCCTGGATCGATGGCCACCAAGCGTCGATGTTCCGCCGCGCCCGCTCCAGCCCCTGTTCCTGCGCATTCAGGTGATAATCCACGGCGCCGCAGCAGCCGCCATCCGCCGCCGGGATGACACTGATGCCGAGGCGATCCAGCACCCGCGCGGCAGCGGCGTTGGTATTGGGCGAGAGGGCCGGTTGCACGCAGCCTTCGAGTATCAGCATGCGCCGTGGGTGGCGCGGCCTTGGGCGCTCCACGGGCGGATGTGGATGGCGCGGCAGCTTGCTTTTCAGGCTGTCCGGCAGCAGCGGATAGAAGGTGCGCCCGGCCTTGGCCAGCGCGCCGAACAGGGCGGCATTCGGCACCACGGCGCGCAGGCCGCGGCGCATCAGGCGTTCGCGTACGGTGCGCGGCACCTGCTCCTCGACCACCGCGCGGCCGATATCCAGCAGGTTGTGGTAGTCGACGCCGGAAGGGCAGGTGGTTTCGCAGTTGCGGCAGCTCAGGCAGCGGTCCAGGTGTTCGCGGGTGCTGGTGCTGGGCTCGGCGCCTTCGAGCACCTGCTTGATCAGGTAGATGCGCCCGCGCGGGCCGTCCAGCTCATCGCCCAGCAACTGGTAGGTCGGACAGGTTGCCGTGCAGAAGCCGCAGTGCACGCAGGAGCGCAGGATGCGCTCGGCCTCCTCGGCGCGCGGCAACCGCTTGGCCTGTTCGCTCAGGTTGGTTTGCATCAGAGCTCCCTGTACATCCGGCCGGGGTTGAAGATGCCCTGGGGGTCGAGCTGGCGCTTGAGGCTCTGGTGGTAGCGCAGCAGCGCGGCGGGCAGTGGGTGGAAGCCGTCGTCGCCCGGCGTGCAGCGCAGGGCATGGCCGCCGACCTCGGCGACGCTGTGGCGGATCAGCTCGGCGTCCGCCTCGGACTTCAGCCAGCGCTGCGCGCCGCCCCAGTCGATCAGTTGCTCGCCCGGCAGGGAGAGTGCCGGCGTGGCGTTGGGCAGCGACAGGCGCCAAAGCGTGCCGGGACCGGCGAAGAACCCCAGGCGCTGCTCGCGCAGGTCCTGCCAGTAGCCGCTCTCGATCTCCTCGCCACCCAGGCGCAAACGTGCGGAGCACACCGAACCTTCGCCGCCTTCCAGACGCAGGTGCAGCGCGCTGCCGTCGTAGCAGGCGGCGGTGATCGGGATCGGCTGCGTGCCCCATTCGGCGAGTTCTGCCAGTGCCTGATGGACGCCCATTTCCAGGCGCAGGCTGGCGCACATTCGCGGCTTGGGCAGCACTTTCATCGAGACTTCGGTGATCACTCCCAGGCAACCGAAACTGCCTGCCAGCAGGCGCGACAGGTCATAGCCGGCGACGTTCTTCATCACCTCGCCGCCGAAGCGCAGCAGCTTGCCGTGGCCGGTGATCAGCCGGGTGCCCAGCACGTAGTCGCGTACCGAACCGGACCAGGGACGCCGTGGGCCGGAAAGCCCCGCGGCGACCACTCCGCCGAAGGTCGCGCCGGAATGATCGGGCGGCTCGCACGGCAGCATCTGCCCGGCCGCTTCCAGCGCCGCTTCGATCTCCGCCAGCGGCGTGCCGGCGCGAGCGGTGAGCACCAGTTCGGTCGGGTCGTAGCTGACGATGCCGCTGTGCGGACGGGTGTCCAGTGCCACGCCGTTCACCGGGCGGCCGAGGAAGGACTTGCTGTCGCCGCCGCGTATGCGCAGCGGCGTGCGCGCGGCGAGGGCCTGGGTTACCTGGTCGAGCAGTTCGCCGCTGGCATCGGGCATCAGAAGCGCTCCAGGTCGGGGAAGGGCAGTTGCCCGTGGTGCACGTGCATCGCGCCGAATTCGGCGCAGCGGTGCAGGGTCGGGATATTCTTGCCGGGGTTGAGCAGGCGGTCCGGGTCGAACGCCGCTTTCACCGCGTGGAACAGGGTCAGCTCGTCGCTGTTGAACTGCGCGCACATCTGGTTGATCTTCTCGCGCCCCACGCCGTGCTCGCCGGTGATGCTGCCGCCCACCGCCACGCAGAGTTCGAGGATCCTGCCGCCGATGGCTTCGGCGCGCTCCAGCTCGCCGGGCACGTTGGCGTCGAAGAGGATCAGCGGGTGCATGTTGCCGTCGCCGGCATGGAACACGTTGGCCACGCGCAGGCCGAACTCCTGCGACAGCTCGGCGATGCCGTGCAGCACGCGCGGCAGCTCGCGGCGCGGAATGGTGCCGTCCATGCAGTAGTAGTCCGGCGAGATGCGCCCCACCGCCGGGAAGGCGTTCTTGCGCCCGGCCCAGAAGCGCACGCGCTCGGCCTCGTCACAGGCCAGGCGCACGTCGGTGGCACCGGCGGCGCGCAGCACGTTGTCGACGCGCTCGCAGTCGTCCTGCACGTCGGCTTCCACGCCGTCCAGTTCGCACAGCAGGATGGCCGCCGCGTCCACTGGGTAGCCGGCGTGGATGAAGTCCTCGGCGGCGCGGATCGACAGGTTGTCCATCATCTCCAGCCCGCCGGGAATGATGCCGGCGGCGATGATGTCGGCCACCGCGCGCCCGGCCTTTTCCACCGAATCGAAGCTGGCCAGCAGCACCCGCGCCACCTGCGGGCGCGGCAGCAGCTTGACGGTGACTTCGGTGACGATGCCGAGCATGCCTTCGGAACCGGTGAACAGCGCCAGCAGGTCTAGCCCGGGGCTGTCCAGTGCGTCGCTGCCCAGCGTCAGGTGCTCGCCCTCGACGGTGAGGATGTCCACCTTGAGCAGGTTGTGCACGGTCAGACCGTATTTGAGGCAATGCACGCCGCCGGCGTTTTCGGCGACGTTGCCGCCGATGGAACAGGCGATCTGCGAGGACGGGTCCGGCGCGTAGTACAGGCCGTGCGGCGCGGCGGCCTGGGAAATCGCCAGGTTGCGCACGCCGGGCTGCACGCGGGCGAAGCGCCCCTGCGGGTTCACTTCGAGAATCCGGTTGAAGCGCGCCATTACCAGCAGGATGCCTTTCTCCAGCGGCAGCGCCCCGCCGGAGAGCCCGGTGCCCGCGCCGCGCGCCACCACCGGCACCTTGTGCGCATGGCAGAGTTTCAGCAGCCCCTGCACCTGCTCGATACGTTCGGGCAGCGCCACCAGCATCGGCACCGTTCGGTAGGCGGAGAGGCCGTCGCATTCATAGGGCTTGAGGTCTTCGGCGCGGTGCAGCAGGTCGAGGTCGGGCAGGGCCGCGCGTAGCTCGGCCAGCAGGGCTGACTTGTCGACGGCAGGCAGCGCGCCATCGACGCGCTCGTCGTAGAGGATGTTCATAGGCTGGCGGTGCTCTGATCTTGTTGTTGTTCGCTTCCGGCAAGCGGTCGCGTGGAGCCACGGCACCGTGAAAATGCGACTGCCGGTCAGGCCGCGTCCACCTGGATCGGTACTGGTCCTACCAGTTCTTGTGCGGGCGACCACTGGAAAGGCGCTGTCCTGACAGCTAGGGTTCTGGACAGCCAGGCAGGTGTGAATCCACTGGTCCTACCAGTTGCGGAGAGCGTTGATGACGACTTATGCACAGGGCAAGCAGCGCGTCGCCGACCAGGTGGCCGAGAAGATCGAGCGGTTGATCGTCGACGGCGTGCTCAAGGTCGGCCAGGCGTTGCCCTCGGAGCGGCGTTTGGTGGAGAAGCTCGGCTGCTCGCGCTCGGCGTTGCGCGAGGGACTGCGCGCGTTGCGTGGGCGCGGCATCGTCGATACCGAACAGGGGCGCGGTTCATTCGTCGCCGACCTGACTGGCGCTGACGACGTGTCGCCGCTGATGCACCTGTTCCGCTCGCAGCCGCGTACGCTTTACGACCTGCTGGAAGTTCGCGCTTTGCTGGAAGGGGAGTCCGCGCGCCTGGCCGCCCTGCGTGCCACCGAGGCCGACCTGGTGCTGATCGACCGGCGTTTCGAGGAGATGCGTGCCGCCTTCGAGCAACCGCAGCCGCTGGACCCGCGCGAGCATGCGCGGCGCGATCACGCCTTCCACCAAGCCATCAGCGAGGCGTCGCACAATCCGGTGCTGGTGCACACGCTGCAATCGCTCAACGAGCTGATGCTCAGCACCGTGTTCGCCTCGGTGAACAACCTCTACAACCGTCCGCCGCAGAAACGTCAGATCGACCGCCAGCACGCCCGGCTGCACCGCGCCATCAGCGAACGCCAGCCGGAGCAGGCCCAGCGCGCCGCCCGCGAACATATCCACAGCGTGCGCGACAACCTGAGGGAGATCGAGCAGGAGGAGCAGCGGCTGGTGCGGGCGACCTTGCGCCTCGAAGGCTGGAAGTGACGTGGGAGCGGACTTCGTCCGCGATCGATTTCCAGCAGCTCCGTGCCTGGGTGTAAACATCGCGGACGAAGTCCGCTCCTACGCTGGCCGCACGCTCAGGTTTTTTTGCAATGCAGCGGTAGGGCGCATAACGCGTCAGCGTTATCCGCCGTTTCGGCACTGGCGGCGGATAACCTGTTCCAGGTTATGCGCCCTACGGCGCCTGCGGGGCTCTTCGTAGGAGCGAGCTTGCTCGCGAACCGCCTGGCTCAAGGGCATCGTTCGCGAGCAAGCTCGCTCCTACGGGTATTGCATCAACTACGTTTTTTGCGCTCGCGCATCTCCGCCAGCATGCGCTCGGCATTGGCCTGGCAGCCCATGCCTTCGGGTTTGTTCTCGATGCCGTCGATCACTGCCAGCAGCCGCTCGCGGTTCTGCCGCAGCTGCTGCTCCATCGCCTCGATTTCCGCAACCTTGCGGCGCAGGCCCTGCACCAGCTCGCCGTGGCCGTTCTCGAGGGGACTGGAGTGCGGCAGCAGGTTGCGGATTTCCTCCAGGCTGAAGCCGGTCTGCTGGGCGCTGCGGATGATCTCCAGCAGGTCGAGGGTTTCTGCCGGGTACGCGCGATAACCATTGGCCAGGCGGCGCGCCGGGGCGATCAGCCCGCTGGCTTCGTAGAAGCGGATTCGCGAAGGAGCGAGGCCGCTGAGGCTGGCCAGTTCACCGATTTTCATGCTGGGCTCCGAAAGGGCTTGACCTTGAAGTGAACTTTAAACTTAACCTCGCCGCAGCCACAACCACCCGGACAACCACGGAGTCCCGCCATGTCGCCCTTCCAGCCCCTGCGCCTGCCCAACGGCGGCGAAGTCCCCAACCGTATCGCCAAGGCCGCCATGGAAGAGAACATGGCCGACGCCGACCAGGCGCCGTCGGCCGCATTGCTGCATCTCTACCAGGCCTGGGCGGACGGCGGTGTCGGCCTGATCCTCAGCGGCAACGTGATGATCGACGGCCGCGCCATGACCGGCCCCGGCGGCGTGGTGCTGGAAAACGACCGGCACCTGGAGCGCTTTCGCGAATGGGCGCGCATCGGTCGCTCCCGCGGTGCGCAGTTCTGGCTGCAGCTCAACCACCCGGGCCGCCAGGTGCAGACCAACCTCGGCCAGGACGCCATCGCACCATCGGCGGTGCCGCTGGAAATGGGCAAGTTTACCAAGCTGTTTGCCGTTGCCCGCGAGATGACCGAAGGCGATATCGCCGAGGTGATCCAGCGTTTCGTCCGCGCCGCCAGGCTCGCCGAGCAGGCCGGCTTCAGCGGGGTGCAGATCCACGCGGCGCACGGCTACCTGCTCAGCCAGTTCCTCTCGCCGCTGGCCAACAAGCGCCAGGACCGCTGGGGCGGCTCCCTGGAAAACCGCGCGCGGCTGTTGCTGGAGGTCGTCCGCGCGGTGCGCGCCGAGGTGTCGCCGGCGTTCTGTGTGGGGGTGAAGATCAACTCCGCCGACTTCCAGCGCGGCGGCTTTGACGCCAGCGATGCGAGGCAGGTGATCGAGTGGCTGAACGACGAGAAGGTCGACCTGGTCGAGCTCTCCGGCGGCAGCTACGAGGCGCCGGCCATGCAGGGCGATGCCCGCGACGGCCGCACCCTGGCGCGGGAAGCCTACTTCCTCGAGTTCGCCCGTGAGATGCGCGAAGCGGCGCGCATGCCGCTGATGGTGACCGGCGGCATCCGTCGCCTGCCGGTGGCGGAACAGGTGCTGGACAGCGGACTGGCGATGGTCGGTATCGGCACCGCCCTGGCGCTGGAACCGCAGCTGGTGCTGCACTGGCAGCGCGGCAGCCAGACCCAGCCGGAGCTGCCGCCGATCCGCTGGCGCTCCAAGCCGCTGGCGGCGCTGGCCTACATGGCGCTGGTCAAGCTGCAACTGAAGCGCATTGGCGCCCGCCGCGCGCCCAACCCGCAGGCTTCGCCGTGGCGCACGCTGGTGATGGAGCAATGGCATACGCTGCGCCGCGCCAAGCAGTACCGCCGCTGGGCGGCACGGCAGGCGGGTTGATCGGACATCGCCGTCGGGCTGTTTCGTAGGATGGCGTGGAGCGAAGCGATACCCATCGATTCCTGTCGCACTGGCAGCCTGGGTATCGCCCAGGCTCCCCCATCCTACGGTTGTGCTGCCGGGAAGCTCCGGCTCAAGCCCGGACCTTGCGCACACCCGGCGCGCGCAGGGACAGCAGCAGGACCAGCGAGGCCGCGAGAATCTGCAGGCTGGCATAGCCGTTGGTGGTGGCGATCAGGCCGTAGCGCTGGATCGCCAATCCCGCGAGGATCGCCGGCACGCTGAAGGCCAGGTAGCTGAGCACATAGAAGCTCGCCATCAGCGCGCCACGTTCGTGGGCGTGGGCCAGCGGCACCACCGAGCGCAGCGCGCCGAGGAAGGCGCCGCCGAAGCCCAGCCCCGCCACCGCGGTGCCGAGGAAGAACAGCCAGAGGTTGGCGCTGTCCACGCCGAGCAGCGTGATCAGCAGGCCGAAGATCAGCGCCAGGCCGCCACGGCGCAGGATCACCGCCGCCGGCTGGTTGCGCAGGGCGAAGATCGCCAGTGCGCCGCACAGGCACAGCAGCGACACCAGCCCACCACCGATCATCGGCACCTGCAGCCCGGTGACCTGGCGCGCCAGCGTCGGCCCCAGCGACAGGTAGAACCCGCCCAGCGCCCAGAGGCTGGCGTTCAGCGGCGCCACGCTCCAGAACGCGCGGCGCGCCTGCGGAGGAATACGGATGCGCGGCTTCAGCGAGGCCAGCGCACCGGGTTGCCGGCTGATGCTTTCCGGCAGCCAGCGCAGCAGCACGATGCCCAGCGCGAACAGCGCCAGCAGCCATACGTAGACCGCATGCAGCGGATCGGACCCGAACTGCACCAGCGCGCTGCTGCCCAGCGCGCCCATGGCCATGCCGAGCATGGGCGCCACGCTGTTGATCAGCGGGCCGCGTTCACGGTCGATATCCAGCATCGCTGCGCCCAGCACGCTGGTGGCGATGCCGGTGGCGAAGCCTTGCAGCAGGCGCGCGAGGATCAGCAGTTCCACCGAATTGGCCTGGAGGAACACCGCCATCGCCAGCAATTCGAGGATCAGCGCGGCGCGGATCACCGGGCGCCGGCCGAGGTGATCCGACAGCGAGCCGAACACCAGCAGCGCCAGCATCAGGCCGCCCGCATAGATGCTGAACACCAGGGTCAGCAAGGCTGGGGAGAAGTGCCAGGACTCGCGGTACAGCGCATACAGCGGCGTGGGCGCGGCGGCGGCGGCGAGGAAGGCCATGAGTATCGCCGTCAGCAGCCAGGCGGCGGCCCTGGGTGAGAAGCCGGACGCGCTTTTCGATCGGGTGTGTGCCATGATTCAGCTCGCAAAGGCTAAGATTTTGCTTTTGCGAGATGCTGGACCCGATTCCGAATAAAAGCAAATTCTTTGCGTTAAGGTGCTTATGGCAATCAATCAGGGTGTCCGGCCGGGCGGCCGCAGCGCGCGGGTGCAGGCCTCGGTACACAAGGCCGTGGCGGAACTGCTGGAGGAGCGCGAGCGCGCCGAGCTGACCGTGCCGCTGATCGCCGCCCGAGCCGGCGTCACGCCTTCGACCATCTACCGGCGCTGGGGCGATCTCAACGAACTGCTCGGTGACGTTGCCCTGCAGCGCATCCGCCCCGACGCCGAGCCGGCGGACACCGGCAGCCTGCGCGGCGACCTGCTGGCCTGGGGCGTGCAGTACATGGAGGAAACCGCCTCGGTGCCCGGCCGCGCGGTGGTACTCGACCTGCTGGCGGCCGGCGGCGGCTGCTCCGGACGCTGCATGGCCATCGCCTGTGGCCAGTTCGACATCATCCTGCTGCGCGCCAAGGCGCGCGGCGAGAAGCTGCCGGAGGTCGACCGCATCGTCGACCGGCTGATGGCGCCGCTGGTTTACCGCATCCTGTTTTCCGGCGAGGAGCTGGACGTGGCCTATGTCGAGCGCCTGGTCGAGCTGACGCTGGACGGGTTGTAACCCTCGGTTGGATTACCTGTAGGAGCGAGCTTGCTCGCGAACCGCCCAGCATCAGCACTGCCGGCTGACTCGGTTCGCGAGCAAGCTCGCTCCTACAAATGTGCGTTCCGCACCGCATCTGTCCACGCCTGAAGTGCTTCACAGGCCACAACGGCAATCTCCTCATCGCTACGTCCCACAAACACCCGCTCCAGTGCATCCGCGGCGATCAGCCCGGCAATGGTCGGCGTGCCCACGGCATCGGTGAGGTCCAGCCACTCGCCGAAGTTGGCCGGCGTGTCGTACCAGCGCAGGTAACCCGACGGCGAAACCGGCCACCAGCGTTGCTCGAACTGCAGCACCACCTTTTCCAGTTGGCCCATGCCCAGATGTTCCAGCGCATCCTGCTGCGCCGCCGGCAGCGGCGGGGTGAAGTGGATATCGCGCAGCACGCCGACGGGGGCGGTGCAGACGCAGAAGTCGGCGCTTTCACCACCCGCCTGCACCTGCTCGCCCGACCAGTCGATGGTGCTCACCGGCTGGTTCAGGCGGATATCCAGCCCCTCGGCGAGATGCGCGACCAGTTGCGAGTACCCCTGCGGCAGGAAGCGGTCGCCGGCGCCGACGCCTTCTTCGTCGAGGGCATCCACCGACAGCGATTTCAGCGGCAGGCAGGCTTCCAGGATCAGGTTGGCGTCCAGGGCGAAACGGGTGGCTCGGCGGGTCGGCTCATCGCAACCGTCGAGATAGCGCGCGACACCTTCCGCCAGCGGCAGGGCGCGGTCGATTCCCGTCCGCAGGGCTTCCCAGGCCGCGTCGATGTCGGGCACCGGGCCATCCGCCGCCGCAGCCAGGGGCCGGCCGAAATCGGTTTCCCGCAATGACAGGCCGAGTTCCTGGGCGAAGGTTGCGAGCGGGTTGTCGTCGAAGTGCTGCAGCCAGGCGGCGCCTTCATCCACCCGCACCGGCCCCAGGGAAATGCTGTGCACGCGCCCGCCGATGCGGTCACGGGCTTCCAGTACCACGCAGTCGATTCCGGCTTCGCGCAGACGGCGTGCGGCAGCTAGCCCGGCAAACCCCGCCCCGATAACCAGCACCCGACGGACACCGTTTTCGATGGCGATGTCGGCGGCGCGCAGGCCGTCGTTCCAGGCGCCGTGGGTCATGGCCGGAGCGATGGGATTGCAGGCTTCGCCGGCCAGCACCAGCTTGCCGCCCAGTGCCTCACCCAACCGTCGCCGATGCTCCGGCGTGGCGCCGGGCAGCAGGGTGCTGTAGGCACCCCGGCTGAACGGGTCGTCGCTCCAGTGGGTGACGTGGAAGGCGGTGGGGCGGTGGCGAAGGCTGTCCATGGCGGGCTCGCTCTCTGAAGGAGCGACGACCTTAGTGGCGGATCGAGCGGCATTTCAAGGGCGCTTTTCGTAGGAGCGAGCTTGCTCGCGAAAGGAGTCAACCGGCAGCGCCGATGCTGGGCTGTTCGCGAGCAAGCTCGCTCCTACAGGGAGCCTGGGCGATCCCCATGCTGCCGGTGCCGGGAGCGATGGGTATCGCTTCGCTCCACGCCATCCTACGGGTTCGGGCCAACCCAAGGAGCAGGCGGTCAGGCGCGGCTCAGGCGGATCACCGTGCGGGCGACGGAAACCCCGGTGAACAGCACCACGAACAGCCGCAGCGTCTGCATCGCCAGCACCAGGCCGACGTCGGAGTGGGTGTCCACCGCGATGATCGCCATGGCGTCCAGGCCGCCGGGGCTGGTGGCGAGGTAGAGGGAAAGGAAGTCCATCCCGGTGATGGCCGCCAGCGCCCAGGCGAACAGTGCGCAGCTGGCGATCAGGGCCAGTGCGCTGACCAGCATCGCGGGCAGGTGGCGGCCGACGTAGGCGAGGCTTTCGCGGTCGAAGCGCAGGCCGATATAGCAGCCGATCACGCCGTAGGCGCTGGCCAGCAGCCAGTGCGGCAGGGTGATGTGCAGTACGCCGGTGAGCTGCAGCACGGCGCCGGCCACCAGTGGTACCAGCAGCGGGCCGGCCGGCAGCTGGGCGCCAGCGGTGGTGCAGACGAAGATCAGCAGCAGGCAGTTGATCAGGTCGGGCAGGGTGGCGGTGTCGATGACTGGCGCACTGTGCGCCGCCGAGCCGCCGCCCTCGATGCCCAGCAGGCGGCCGACCAAGGCGCCGGCCATGACCACGCAGACCACCCGCACATACTGCATGGTGGCGACCACGCGCGGGTCGGCGCCGTTGGCCTCGGCCATCGACACCATGGCCGCTGCGCCGCCCGGTGCGGTGCCCCAGGCGGCGGTGCTGCCGGGGATGCCGCCGAAGCGCACCATGGCGTAACTGACCGCGGCCGAGAGCAGCAGGGTGAGCAGGGTGGCGCTGAGCATCAGCGGCCAGGAGGCGACCATCGCCTGCAGCACCGACCAGCTCATGGCGTGGGCGACCAGCAGGCCGATGCAGCCCTGGCTCAGGCGGAAGGCCTGGCGTGGCAGGCGGATCTGCGCGCCGCTGACGCCGAAGGCAATGGCCACCAGCATGGGCCCGAGGAACAACGCAGCGGGGATGCCGAGCCAGGTCAGCAGTTGCCCGGCGCCTCCGGCTCCGAGCGCCAGGGCCAGCCATTGCAGGCTGACGGGGATGCGGGCGACGGACAGGGCAGGGCGGCTGGACACGGACGGCTCCGGGTGGGGAAGACGTCGAAATTATCGATAGCCGGATCGATCAAGTCTATTTTCTAATAGTCATGAATCCATTCCTGGAATTTATCGGTTGGCCATGGACCTGCGTGATCTCGCCTACTTCGAAACCATCGCCGAGCTCGGCCACCTGGGCCGCGCCGCCGAGCGCCTGGGGCGCAGCCAGCCGGCGCTGACCAAGAGCATCCAGCGCCTGGAGGAATCCCTCGGCGCGCGGTTGTTCCAGCGCGACGGCCGACGCATCCGTCTGACGCCGGCCGGTGAACTGATGCTGCAACGCGCGCGGCAATTGCGTCAGGACATCGAGGAAACCCGCCGCGAGGTGCGCGATTTTGCCAGCGGCGTGGTGGGGAATATCCGCCTTGGCTGCGCGGCGACCATGGCCGAGTACCTGCTGCCGCGCCTGACCGAGGACCTGCTGGCGCGAGCGCCGGACGTCACCATGAGCCTGGTGCTCGGGCAGGACGACGTGCTGCGCGAAGCGCTGCGCAGCGGGAGGCTGGACATGGCGATCTGCTCGCGGATCGTCGATGACCCGCAGCTGAGCAGCGAGCCATTGCTGCAGGACCAGGTAGTGGTGGTCGCCAGCCGCGACCATCCGATCTTCGATGGTCCGGTCTCGATGGCCGACCTGTGCCGTTACCGCTGGGTATTGCCGGCTACCGGCGTGTCGTCGCGGCGCTGGATGGACAACACCTTCCAGGCCCACCAGTTGCCGCTGCCACAGGTGCAGATCGAGACCAACGCGATCCCCATGCTGCCCAACCTGATCGCCCGCACCCGCCTGCTCAGCTTCATCGCCCGCGAGGCGCTGGCTGGCGGGCACGGGATGGATCAGTTGCGTGAGGTGCAGTTGGCCGAAACGACGCTGACGCGGACCATCGGCCTGGCGGTGCGCGAGGGCGCCTATCTGTCGCCGGCCGCGCAGTTGCTGCGAGGGATGCTGCGCGAGCAAGCGCAGCGTTTCGGCGAGACCTTGTAGGAGCGAGGGGGACGCCATCGTTATTGCTCGCGAACGGTGTTTTCCGGCGGCTCCGGCGGCTCCGGCGTCAGGCAGTTCGCGAGCAAGCTCGCTCCTACGAAGGGCACGCTGAACCCTACCGGTAGGAGCGGACCTTGTCCGCGAAATCCCACGGCTGAAATAGCGGTCCCAGGGTATTCGCCCAGACATCGCCTGTCGGCGATTCGCGGAGAAGCTCCGCTCCTACGAGAGCGTCAAGGCCAGCGCTCTGGCTGTGGCTCCTGGCGGCTTCCAGGGAGATTTCCGCACGTGCCGGACGTCTCCTTCAGCTGGGTTCGTAGGGCGAATAACGCACCAGCGTTATCCGCCGCAACGCATCCGGCGGATAACCTGTTCCAGGTCATGCGCCCTGCGATCGCACCGCTTGCTCAGCGGCTCGGCACCTCGCCCACCACCGTGGTGCGGTACATCTCCCGGCGCATGCCGTGGTAGTCCGACACCGGGTAATGCCAGGTGCTGCGGTTGTCCCAGATCGCCAGGGTGCCGGCGCTCCAGCGCATGCGGCAGGTGAACGCCGGCTGGGTGGCGATGCTGAACAGGTAGTCCAGCAGCGGCTGCGACTCGGCCGGGCGCATGCCCTTGATGCCGCTGGTGTAGGCCGGGTTGATGTAGAGGATCTTCTTGCCGGTTTCCGGGTGCCGGGTCACCAGCGGGTGCGAGCGTACTTCGCCTTCATGGCTGCCGTAGCGCACCGCCATGTTTTCCATCAGGTCGTTGTGCTTGGCCTCGGCGCCGTAGGCGCGCTCGGGGCTGTGGATGGCATCCAGGGTCTCCAGCTGCGCGCGCAGTTTCGGTGACAGCCATTCGTAGGCCAGCGCCAGGTTGGCGTACAGCGTGTCGCCGCCGAAGGGCGGGATGTCGTGGCCGTAGAGCAGGGTGAAGGCCGGCGGGCGTTCCTGGAAGGACCAGTCGCTGTGCCAGGCGCCGCCGAACACCACCGGAGTCTTCTCGTTGGCTTCCTTCAGCACGCGGACCACGTGCGGGTGATCCTGCATGCCGACCACATAGGGCTCGCGGCCGAATTCGCCGAAGTGCAGGGTCACGGCTTCGAGGTTTTCCACGCTCAGCTGCTGCCCGCGGATGAACAGCACCTTGTGCGCCAGGAGTGCCTGGCGCAGCTCGGCGTAGCCTTCCTCGCCCAGGGTGTTGAGGTCGAGGTCGCTGACGTCCGCGCCG
>NZ_JBGLYK010000126.1:0-16321 GCF_047304025.1 Pseudomonas sp. Pseusp97
GGGCAGTGTCGCCCAGCGGCAGGCCGTGGCGCTGCAGCAGCCGCGCCATGCGCAGGCCGGTCTGGCGCTCCAGTCGCGCCAGCAGGAGCATCGAAGAGGCGCCTTCGGGCAGTTGCTCGGCCAGGCCGAGGAAGAAGTTCTCGCCGCGGACTTCGCCCAGGTAGGCGGCCTGCAGTTCACTGGCTTGTCGGTGCATGCGTCGGTCCCCCTTTGCTGAATGGGGACCAGCCTAGACGAAGTGCGCCGGGCATCGAACCCGGCGTGTCGTGTCTGGGCCAGAACGGGTCGCTCAGCGTTCGAAACCGTATTCGCGTTCGACCCGGCTGATGCGCACCCGGAAGGCGCTGTACCAGTCGCGGCGGCCGGCCTGCTGGGCCATGCGATGTTCGGCCTGCTGCTTCCACTGGCGGATGGCGGCCTCATCGCGCCAGTACGACACGGTGATGCCCAGACCGTCGGCGCCACGGGCCGATTCGACGCCGAGGAAGCCGTCCTGCTGCGCCGCCAGTTCCAGCATGCGCTCGGCGGTGGCGCCGTAGCCCTCGTCCAGTTCGGTGCGGTAGGAAGTGAAGGTCACGGCGTAGTAGGGCGGTTGCGGTGTGCTGGCGATCATGCGGGGCTCCCTGCCTGGATGGGTTCTGGGATGGACACTCGATTCGATGCGTGACGGAACGCGGCGCACAGCAGCGCTTCGGCGACGGGCACGGCGATGCCGGCCAGGGCCTTGCGTTCGGGCTGGAACAAGGTGGCGACGAAGAACGGATGGTCGGTGGCCTCCAGCGCGCGGATGCTGCCGTCCTCGCCATGGGCACAGGCGCGCAGCGAGCCGCCGAACAGCTCGTCCTGGAACTCCGGGTTCACGCCATAGCTGCAGCGATAGCCCTCGCGAATCTCCGGCAGCCCATAGAGGGCAGCGAGATGCGAGCCAGGGGTGAGACGGATGGTTTCGCTGACTTCCACCAGCGAACAGGGCAGGGCATGGACCACCGGGCGAGTGGCTTGCGGGTCCATCTCGGCGTGGGCTGCATCGCTCCAGCCAAGGACGTTGCGGGCGCGCTCCAGCAGGGCATGCTGGAAGCCGCCGCAGGTGCCGAGGAAGGGCACCTCGTTCTCGCGAGCAAAGGTGATGGCGCGCAGCGCGCCCTCGGTGCTCCGGTAAGGGCTGCCGGGGATGCACCAGAAGCCGGAGTAGGGCTCCAGGTCCAGGCCCTGGGCGAGACGCGGGGTATCCAGCCAGTCCACGCGCAGGGTGCCCGAATGCGGCAGCAGCGATTGCTGCAGGGCCAGGGGAATCGCCCAGTGGGCGGTGACGCGGCTGTCGCGGTCGCCGATCAGGCCGATGCGCAGTGCTTTACGACGTTTTCCCATGCTTGGTTCCCCCGGCGTCGTGGCCCATTGGCGGGCCCATGGGAGGCAATTTATAGTTGCGCAGGTGCAATCGAAAATGGGCGGTTGCGCAACCTTGGAGTGCATCGATGCAATACCGTCTGGAATACGCCGATCTCGCCCTGGTGCTGGCGTTGGTGCGCGGGGGCAGCCTTGCGCGCGCCGCGGAATTGCTCGAGGTAGACGTCTCCACCGTGTTCCGTGCGGTGCGCCGGCTGGAAAAGGCGCTGGGCACCGCGCTGTTCGAGAAAGGCCGCAACGGCTACCTGGCCACCGCCACCGCACAGCAGCTGGCGACCCAGGCGGAACTGGCCGAGCAGGCGCTGGAGGCCGCGCGCCTCGGCCTGGAGCAGGGCCACGATGTGCTCAGCGGCACCGTGCGCCTGACCTGTTCGGATACGGTGCTGCAGGGTTTGCTGCTGCCCGCCCTGGCGCGCTTCATGAAGCGCTACCCGGCGTTGAACCTGGAACTGACCACTTCCAACGCCTTCGCCAACCTCAGCCGCCGCGATGCCGACATCGCCCTGCGCCTGACCAATGCGCCGCCGGAGCATCTGGTCGGACGCAAGCTGGGCGAGGTGCACTACGTCCTCTGCGCGCACCGCGATTACCTGGCCGAACAGGGCGACCGACCCTGGCAGGAAATGAGCTGGATCGCCCCGGACGACTTCCTGCCCGACCACTCCAGCGTCGCCGGGCGCCGCCAGGCGTTCCCCACGGTACTGCCGGCCTATCGCTGCAACAGCATGCTGTCGGTGCTCGACCTCTGCCGCGCGGGGCTGGGGCTGGCTGCGCTGCCGGCATTCCTGCTGCGCCCGGACGACGGGTTGCAGGTGCTGGAGCCGGAACTGCCCGGCTGCACCATCCATCTCTGGCTGCTGACCCGTCCAGACTGCCGGGCCCTGCGGGCGGTGGTGACATTGTTCGAGGAGTTGGCCGGGAGCATTCGCCTGCCCGCCTGAATGCAAAGACCCCGCTCGCGAGCGGGGTCTTCTGGTGGCGCTTACCAGTGACGGTAGTGGCCCGGCGGGCCGTAGTAGCCGGGGCCGTAATAGCGCGGCGGACCATAGTAGCGGGGCGGGCCGTAGTAACGCGGGCCGGGCACCACCACCACCGGGCGGTAGACCGGCTGGTAAACCGGTTGGTAGACCGGCACCGGCTGGTAGTACACCGGTGGCGGCGGGTAATAGGCCACCGGTGGCGGCGGAGCGTAATAGGGCGCCGGCGCGGGTTGCGACCCGGCGACCACTGCACCCCCGACAACGGCACCGACCACGGCGCCTATCGCGGCGGCGTCGGTATTGCTGTTGGCCGCGGCCTGGCCGGCGAGGGCGAGGCCAGCGCAGAGCAGGGCGATCTGGGGGAGACGGTGAAGCATGATGCACCTCCTGAGGAACCCGGCGTGGAACCAGGTATCTATGAGACATCGGCCTCGAACGAATCGTAACGCCGCCGGTGTAAAGGTTGTGTAAATGGCGCCGTACGGCTCTGCCACGGGCCCTGCATGTATCAGCCTGCAATACATCCATCGCGCTGCCGCAGCCTTCTGGCTGGTAAGGTGGCGCCTTTCGCGTTTTTTTCCACGAAGAACCAGGGAGACCTTTCATGCCCTTGAACCGAGTGACCTTGCTGTCGCTTCTCGCTGTCGCCGCGCTTGCCGGTTGCAGTTCCAAGGATTCCTCGTCCGATGCCGCCCAGCCGGCCGCGGACGACTCGCCGGCCCTGACCGGCACCTGCAACGCCAAGGCGGTGCAGTCGATCGTCGGCAGGATCGTCAACCCGACGCTGACCGAGGAAGCCCGCCGCGACGCCGGCGCCAGCGTCGCTCGCGTGCTCACCCCGCACCAGCCGGTGACCATGGAATACAACTCGCAACGCCTGAACATCGACGTCGACGACAACCAGGTGGTGAAGCAGGTCTCCTGCGGCTGAGCCTGGCGCCGCCCATGAAAAAGCCCCGCCTGTGCGGGGCTTTTTGTTATCCAGCCAGGTCTCAGCGGTTGGCAGGCTTCTTGATCACGCGCAGCGCCTGGCTCGACTGGTTGACGCACTCCTTGTAGTCGCCGGCCTTTTTCGCCGCCTCGGCCTTGGCGAGGTACTCGTGGACTGCATTGACCTTCACGCCGGTGGCGTTGGGGCTGGCGGTCTTGAGGAAGTCGTTGATCTGCTGCAGGTTACCGTCGCACAGCGCGCTGTCGGCGAAGGCGGGTACGGAAAACGCCATGGCCAGAAGCAGGGCATACTTTTTCATCCAGGTTCTCCTCGATTCTCGATGCGCAAGCCCTGGGACTTCGAAGCTTGCCAAGTGTCGACCCGCTTCGCCCCCGCAAGATTCATTTCAATTTCCGCAAGACAGCTTCTCATCAGAGCGCACTGAAGCGCCGGTCCAGCGCGTGCTGGCGGAAATGCTCCATCACGCAATCGACGAATACCCGCGTCTTCGCGGGCAGCAGCTTTTGCGCGGCATAGTAGATCGCGGTGTTGCCGGCATCCACGTACCAGTCCGGCAGCACCCGCAGCAGTCGCCCGCTGTCGAGGTACGGCACGGCGTGTTGCATGCTCACCAGGGTCACGCCCAGCCCCATCAGTGCAGCGACGCAAGCGGCCTCCGGGTCGCTGAAGGTCATGCGCTCCTTCAGGGCTATCGGCGCCTGGGCCTGCTGGCGGTTGGTCAGTGGCCAGGGCCGCACGCGGCCGGTCTGCGGCGAGCGGATGCGGATGCCGTCATGGCTGGGCAGGTCGGACGGGTAGCGGATCGCCGGGCGGCTCTCCAGGTACGCCGGGGACGCCAGCAGTACCAGGTGCGCCGGGCTCAGCTTGCGCGCCACCACGCCGGGCGGCAGCTCGAAGCCGCCGCCGATGGCCGCGTCGAAGCCTTCGGCGATGAGGTCGACCTGGCGGTTGTCGAAGTGCCAGTCCGGACGGATCGCCGGGTAGCGCCCGAGGAAATCGCCCAGCAGCGGCAGGATGTAGTCGCGGCCGAATACCAGCCCCATGCTCACCTTCAGCATGCCGCTGGGCTGGCCGTCGGCGCTGGCCAGGTTGGCGATGGCGCTCTGCAGGCTGGCCAGGCCGCCGCTGGCCTCGTCGAGAAATCGCTCGCCGGATTCAGTCAGGGCCAGGCTGCGGGTACTACGCTGGAACAGCCGCACGCCCAGGTTGTTCTCCAGCCGCGCCACGTTCTTGCTCACCGCCGCCGGAGTCAGCCCCAGGCGCCGCGCGGCGGCGGCGAAACTGCCGGCCTCGGCGCTGCGGACGAAGCATTCGATACTGATCAGGCTTTCCATGGGTGGTATTCCGGACGTTTGGTATCGACTGAATATAGCGATTACTGGCTACCGAGTAACGAGTGCGAGAGGGAAACTGGCCCCGTCGAACTCACTCCCCCACCAAGATTCCCGGAGACACCGCAATGACCACCACACAGACCCACTCGTCCTCCACCTCGAAGCCGCTCGCCGGCAAAGTCGCTTTCGTACAGGGCGGTTCCCGCGGCATCGGCGCCGCCATCGTGCAGCGCCTCGCCGGCGAAGGCGCCGCCGTGGCCTTCACCTACGTCAGCTCGGCGCAGAAGGCCGAAGACCTGGCCGCCAGCATCGCAGCCGCCGGTGGTCGCGCCCTGGCGCTGAAGGCCGACAGCGGCGACGCAGCCTCGGTGCAACAGGCCATCGAGAACGCCGCGCAACACTTCGGCGGCATCGATATCCTGGTGAACAACGCCGGCGTGCTGGCCATCGCCCCGGTGGAAGAGTTCAGCCTGGAAGACCTCGACCGCACCCTGGCGGTGAACGTGCGCAGTGTCTTCGTCGCCACCCAGGCCGCCGCGCGGCACATGGGGCAGGGCGGGCGCATCATCACCATCGGCAGCACCAACGCCGACCGCATGCCCTTCGGCGGCGGCGCGGTGTATGCCATGAGCAAGTCGGCCATTGTCGGCCTGACCAAGGGCCTGGCCCGCGACCTCGGCCCGCGCGGCATCACCGTGAACAATGTGCAGCCCGGCCCGGTGGACACCGACATGAACCCGGCGGACAGCGACTTCGCGGCCTCTTTGATGGACCTGATGGCGGTCGGCCGTTATGGCCGCGCAGAAGAAATCGCCGCCTTCGTCGCTTACCTGGCCGGCCCGGAAGCCGGCTATATCACCGGTGCCAGCCTGACCATCGACGGCGGCTTCGGCGCCTGATCGACTCTTGATAAAAGCAGCGCGGCCGGGCTCAGGCCCGGTCGCGGCTGTGGATGTTCCAGTGCCTGGAGGTGGCGGCGAGTTTTTCCGAGAGCATCTCCACCTGTTCGTAGAGGCGCAGGGTGAGCCAGTAGAAGCCCTGCTTCTCGAAGGAATCGGTCAGGTTGTGCGGCCGCGCCGGCAGGTTGTCCAGGCCCTGGCAGGCCTGCACCAGCTTGCTGGTGCGGCTGAATTTCAAGGCATGGGCCGATTGCAGCAGCAGGCGGCCGATGATCTGCCGGTGCGCGTCGAGGCTGGCGGGTACCGGCTCTATCTCCCCGGCCTCGGCAGCGAACTGCCGCGAGGCGATCAGCGACTCCAGGGTGCCCATGATCGCGCGATGGATGCGCTGGATGATCTCCAGCTCGCGCAGCGGCATCGCGGTCTCCTTCGATACCGGCCCCAGGTGCGCGCGGGAGGCCACCAGGCGGTGGTCCAGCTCCTCCAGCTGGCGGGCGAAATGCTCGGCGGTGAAGTCGTGGTTGGATGACAGCTGGCCGTACATCCGCGCGCAGGCCCGCAGGTTGTCCGACAGCAGGTAGCGCCAGACGTAGACCGCCCGCAACGGGTAGATTTGCGAGAACAGCAGGGCCACGGCGACACCGATCAGCACGTTGGCCGACCGCCACAATCCTTCGGTGAAGCCGGTTTCACCGGGGCCGGCGACGATGCACATCGTGATCCCGGCCAGCAGCGCGACGTAGCCGGGGCGGCGGATCGCATAGAAGGCCGAAGCCGCGCCCAGCAGCGACATCACCAGGTAGGTCAGGGTGAGCGAACGGCTCTGGTCGTAGATGGCGATCACGCACAACCCGAGCGCCGCCCCTACCAGCGTGCCCATCACCCGCTCATAGGACTTGCCGCGAATCGTGCCCTGGTGCACCAGCCCGCCCATCACCACCAGCACCGTCACCGAGGCCCAGAGACCGTGGGGCAGCTTCAGCGCGCTGGTCAGCAGCATCGAGGCGAGCAGCGCGAGGCCGACGCGCACGCAGTGGATCCAGGCGGCGTAGCGGTAGCGGGTATAAGGGTTGGCCAGGCGGCGGAACGGCAGGGTGAGGATCGAGGGTTGCTTCGCCAAGGGAAGCGGCTCCTGTGCGGGCGGTGGCGATGCAGCAAGGTTAGCCGCTTCCGGCTGGCAGGGGCGGCCTTGAGTCAATCTCCTGGGTACTGCTGGCCGACGAAGTAGTAGTCGCGCTCGCCCACGCGGAAGTGCTGCAGCACGCCCAGCGGGGCCTGTGGCACGGTTTCGCTTTCCAGCAGGGCGATATGTTCGCCCGGCTGGCTCAGGAAGGCCGTCAGCTCCTCGCGGGTCTGCAGCGCCGGCAGCAGGCTGCGACTGTAGAACACGCCGGCGCCGGCCAGCCGCTCGCTGGGCTGGAACAACGCCACCTGGCGGCCGGCCATCTGGTGCTGGCGGATTCGCTCGGTCAGCGGCAGGAAGGATTCCCGCTGGTCGGCGCGGGGCTCGATCCAGATCGCGTAGGCCAGGTAGCAGGCGGGAACCAGCAGCGCCACGGCCAGGGCGGCGCCGCGCGCCCAGCGCGAAGCGCGGGCGTACCAGGCTGGCAGGAACAGATGGGTGTATTCGGCGGCGATCACAGCTGCTGCCGGAGCCAGCGCCATCAGGTAGACCATGCGCTTGCTGGAAGCGAGAGTGAGCAGGGCGAACTGAGCGGCCAGCCACAGGCAGAAGAACAGCAGGTAACGGTCCTTCGCCAGGCGTTTGCGGAAATGCCAGAGGCCGAGGTAGAGCAGGATGTTCCACGGCAGGAAGGCCTGGGGCAGGCGCACCATGTAGTAGTAGAAGGGTTCGAAGTGCCCGGCCTCGCTGAACGAGCCACTGAAGCGCCCGACACTGTTGGTCCAGAGGATTTCCTGCAGGGCCGCGCCGCCACCGTCGCGGTAGAGGAACAGCAGCCAGGCCAGCAGCGGCAACAGACCGGGCAGCGTCCACAGCAGCGGTCGCAGCCAGGCGGGGACGTTCAGACGGCGCTGCGCCAGGCTGTCCCACAGCAGGCAGGCGAACACCACCACACCCGGCAGCGCCAGGCCCAGCACGCCCTTGCTCAGGGTGGAAAGGGCGATCCCGGCGGCGAACGCCAGCCAATGCCTCAGGTGCCCCGGTGGTTCGAGCCAGGCCTGCAGGAAGGACAACAGCGTCAGGGTCACGCCCAGGGTGAGCAGCGCGTCCTCGCCGACCTGGCGGGCGTTGGCCCAGAAGCTCGCCAGGGTCATCAGCATGAGCGCGGCGAGCAGCGCCAGCGTCGCGGGGCGGCCCAGGCGGCGCAGGGTGGTGTAGAGCAGCAGCACGCAGAACAAACCGGCGAACGCCGAGGCCAGTCGCACGGCCAGGGTGGTCGGGCCGAACAGGCGGATCGCGGCGACGTCCAGCCACAGGCTCAGCGGCGGCTTTTCCAGGAACGGCGCCCCGTTCAGGCGCGGCGTCACCCAATCCCGGTCAAGCTGCATCTCCATCGCGATGCCGGCCACCCTGGGCTCGGTGGAGCCCTGCAACTGGTGATTGCCCAGGGCGCAGAAGAACAGCAGGCCGCCGAGGAAGAGCAGGAGGATGAGGTGGCGGCGCAGAGGCATGGCGGGTCCGGGACGGGTCTTGTTGCCTGCATGTATAGGCGACATTTCGTTAACGCGGAATTAACCTTCGCGGTGCTTCACTGCGACCCTCGCCCGGTATTCCCCCTGGGGGTCGCCATGTCTGCCCGTCTGCCTGGTCCGCGCTCTGCCTCCGCTTCCCGTTATCGTCGTCGACACCTGCTGCTGGCGCTGGCCGTGCTGATTCTGGTGGTCGGCTGTCTCGCCGGCTTCATGGTGCTGGTTCCGCCGCCACCCTACACGCCGCTGGCGGATCAGGATCCGTCGCGGGTGACCCTGCTGGCGCTGGGCGACCAGGGCAGCGGCGACCTGCAGCAATGGCGCGTGGCCGAGGGCATGGAGCGCGTCGCCGAGCATGAGGGCGGGGTGAACATGGTCCTGCTGCTGGGCGACAACTTCTACGGCAAGGCGTTGAGCGGGCTGAACGATCCGGCCTGGCAGCTCAAGTTCGAGCGCGTCTATCACGGCCCCTGGCTCAGCCGCGTGCCGTTCTACGCGGTGCTGGGCAATCACGATTACCCGGACTCCGCTGCCGTCGAACTCGACTACGCCAGCCGGCAGATGGGCTCCAGGCGCTGGCAGATGCCGGCGCCTTTCTATACCCGCGACTTTGGCGAAGTGCAGGGGCGCCCGCTGCTGCGCGTGGTGTTTCTGGATACCAATGCCGATGTCGACGGCCGCCAGCGTCAGGCGGACTTCCTGCAGAAGGCCTTCGCCGCGCCCGGCCCCGCACCGCTATGGAAGATGGTGGTGGCGCACCATGCCATGCGCAGCAGCGGCGGCAAGCACGGGGACGACGCCAAGCGGCTGCGGCAATTGCTGCCGGCGATGCAGCGCAGCGGCGTGGACCTGTACCTGTCCGGCCATGAGCACAACCAGGAGGTGATCGTCCGCCCCGGCGAGCCGGCCTGGGTGGTGTCCGGTGGCGGCGGCCAGACCCTCGACGGGATCAGGCCCGGTACGCCGGGCGATGGCACGCTGTTCGCCGCCGAGCAGCATGGTTTCGTGCGGTTGGCCTTCGATGCCAAGGGATTGCAGCTGGCCTATTACGACCCGCAGGGACATCGCGAACAGGGCTTCCTCTGGGCGCGGGCCTGTCCGGGGACGGCCGAGGGCTGCCTGAAGCAGGATGGCGGGGAAAACTTGGCGACGAACAGGGCAACTGGCCAGTAGTTGAAGCCTGGGTGTTTCGCTAGAATTCCGGACTTTTGTGCGCAGGGATCGCGCGAGTCCCTCTGAGAGCCCCCATGCTTGCCGGTAGCTACGATCCCGCCCTGGTCCTGATTTCGCTGTGCGTCGCCGTGCTGGCGTCCTACACCGCCCTGGACCTGGCCGGGCGCATCGCGACCACCCTTGGCTGGCCGGTGCTGCTGTGGATCGGCGGCGGCGGGGTGGCGATGGGCATCGGCGTGTGGTCGATGCACTTCATCGGCATGCTCGCCTTCAGCCTGCCCATCCCGCTGGGCTATGACCTCACCCTGACGCTGCTGTCGCTGGCCATCGCCGTGCTCAGCTCGGGCTTCGCCCTGGCGCTGGCCAGCCAGGACCGCCTGCCGCTCTGGCAACTGCTCTGTGGTGCGCTGGCCATGGGCACGGGCATCAGCTGCATGCACTACCTGGGCATGCACGCGATGCTGATGCAGCCGGGCATCGACTACGACCCGACGCTGTTCGGCCTGTCCCTGCTGATCGCCGTGCTGGCTTCCGGCGCCGCCCTCTGGATCGCCCACCGCCTGCGCCGGAACATGCCTTACGTACGCCTGGCGCGCGCCGGCGCGGCGCTGGTGATGGGCGTGGCCATAGTCGGCATGCACTACACCGGCATGGCCGCCGCGCGCTTTCCCGAGGGCAGCTTCTGTGGCGCATCCCCCAGCGGGTTGAACAGCGACTGGCTGGCGCTGCTGATCATCATCGTCACCCTGGCGGTGATCGGTATCGCGCTGCTCACCTCGGTGCTGGATGCGCGCCTGGAGGCGCGCACGGCGCAGCTCGCCTCGTCCCTGGCGCATGCCAACCAGGAGCTGACCCAGCTTGCCCTGCACGACAACCTCACGCGCCTGCCCAACCGCATCCTGCTGGAGGACCGCATCGAGCAGATGATCGGCAAGGTGCAGCGCAGCGGCGGGCATTTTGCGCTGATGTTCCTCGATCTCGACGGCTTCAAGCCGGTCAACGACGCCTTCGGCCACCACGTCGGCGACCTGTTGCTCAAGGCGGTGGCCCAGCGTCTGCGCGACAGCCTGCGCAGCGAAGACACCGTGGCGCGTATCGGCGGCGACGAGTTCGTGGTGCTGGTCGAACTGGCTGACGCCGAGGACGCGGTGACGGTCGCCGGGCAGCAGATCAGCCTGCTGGCCCAGCCGTTCCATATCGCCGGGCAGGAGCTGCGCATCGCCGCCAGCCTCGGCATCGTGGTCTATCCCGGCGACGGTGCCAGCCAGCACGAGCTGCTGCGCAACGCCGACGCGGCGATGTACCACGCCAAGGGCAACGGCAAGAACGGCTACAGCTTCTTCGAGCAGTCGATGAACACCAACGCGCGCAACCATCTGCAGTTGCTGCACGACTTGCGCGCGGCGCTGGAGCGCCGCGAGTTCATCCTGCATTACCAGCCCAAGTTCGCCGCCAGCGGCGAGCCCATCGGCGCCGAGGCGCTGCTGCGCTGGCAGCATCCGCAACGCGGCCTGCTGATGCCCGATACCTTCATCGCCCTCGCCGAGCGCACCGGGCTGATCATCCCCATTGGCGACTGGGTGCTCGACGAGGCCTGCCGGCAGATGCGCCAGTGGTACCTGCAGGGCCATGAAGGCTGGCGCGTGGCGGTGAACCTCTCGGCGCTGCAGTTCTGCCATGCGGCGCTGGTGCAGTCGGTGGCCGACGCGCTGCAGCGCCACCAGTTGCCGGCGCGCTGTCTGACCCTGGAGATCACCGAGACCACCGCCATGCGCGATGCCGACTCCAGCCTGGAAATCCTCGGCAGGCTGTCGGACATGGGCGTGGACCTGTCCATCGACGACTTCGGCACCGGCTACTCCAGCCTGCTGTACTTGAAACGCCTGCCGGCCAACGAGCTGAAGATCGACCGCGGCTTCGTCCGCGACCTGGAGCAGGACAGCGACGACGCGGCCATCGTCTCGGCCATCGTCGCGCTGGGCCAGGCGCTGGATCTGCGCATCGTCGCCGAAGGGGTGGAAACCTCCGGGCAGCAGAACTTCCTCACCCGCCTGGGTTGCGACTCGCTGCAGGGCTTTCTGCTCGGCAAGCCGGTGGCGGCCGAACACTTCCTCGAGCGCCTCGGCGCTCAGGCCTGAGCCCGGCGTTACGGGGCTACGGTGGCCAGCTGCGCGCACAGCTCGCGCAATTGCTCGCACAGGCTGCGCCCGGCGCTGCCCAGTTCCGGGCGCGCATAGAGCGCCAGCTCCAGTCCCTCGATGGGAGCGAAGCCTTCCTCGGCGGTCAGCACGCGGTGGCCCTCATGGCGCCCGCGCAAAGGCAGCAGGCTGACGCCCATACCCGCCGCCACCGCTGCGGATAGACTCGCCAGGCTCGCGCTGCTGTAGCTGATGCGCCAGCGCCGGCCGCTGGCTTCCAGGGCGTGGATCATCTCCTGGCGATACAACGCCCCCAGCGGGAACACCACCAGCGGCAGCGGGTCACGCGCGGCGGCGGGAGTGGCGGCGCTGTCCTGCCAGGCCAGGGGTTCGGGCCAGTGCGCCAGGCAGTCGGCGTCCGCGCCCCATTGCTTGACCAGCGCCAGGTCCAGCTCGCCGCTGCGGTACTGGCGCAGCAGCTCCTGGCTGAGCCCGCTGGAGACCTCCAGGCGCAAGCGCGGACGCTCCGCGCTGAAGGCCGCCAGCAGCGGCATCATCCGTTCGCCGGCGAAGTCCTCCGGCATCCCCAGGCGCAGTACGCCCTCGCTGTGCTCGCTGCTCAGCGCCTCGCGCGCCTGCGAGCCGAGTTCGAGGATGCGCCGCGCGTAGCCCAGCAGCCGTTCGCCCTGCTCGGTGGGCAGCACCTGGCGCTGGCTGCGGTCGAGCAGGCGGCAGTCCAGGCTCTGCTCCAGCCGCAGGATCTGCTGGCTGACGGTGGACTGGGTGAGGTGCAGCAGCTCGGCGGCGCGGGTGAAGTTGCCGGCATCCACCACCATGACGAAGCTGCGCAGCAGGTTGGGATCAATCATTGCGATATCCACTGAAAGTCATGTTTCTATTTAATTTCAGCATAGAACCTCCCTTCGTCATACTGCCTTGGCTCATTGATAGAGACTGATTCGAGGCACGACAGCCATCACGGGGGAGCGCCCATGGATATGCCGACTGTTCAGACCGAGGACGTGCACAGCCGCGCCGCCGCGCAAGCCTTGCTCAATGCCGCCAGCGAAGGTGACTCAGCCGAGGTCGCGGCGCTGCTGGGGCGCGGCGTACCGGTGGATGTGACCGATGGGCAGGGCAATACGCCGCTGCTGCTGGCCACCGCCCGCGACCGCGTGGATGTCGCTCGGCTGCTGGTCGCCGCTGGCGCCGACGTCAACCGGCAGAACCGCCTCCACGACAGCGCCTTCCTGCTGGCCGGCGCGTCGGGGCACCTGGACATACTCCGCCTGACGCTGGCCCACGGCGCCGATCTGCGCAGCACCAACCGCTATGGCGGCACGGCGCTGATTCCGGCCTGCGAGCGCGGCTATGTGGAAGCGGTGGCGACGTTGCTCAAGGCCGGCGTCGATCCCGATCACGTCAACAAGCTGGGCTGGACCGGGCTGCTCGAAGCCATCCTGCTCAGCGACGGCGGCCCGCGTCACCAGGCCATCGTCAAACAACTCATAGAAGCCGGGGCGAACCTGAACCTGGCCGACAACGACGGCGTCACGCCGCTGCAACACGCCCGCCAGCGCAACCAGACCACCATCGCCAGGATGCTGGAAGCCGCCGGCGCGCATTGATCGAACCGATTCGCTGGAAACTGCCATGTCACACAAAGACTTCATGCGCGAGGCCCTGCAACTGGCGCGCGACAACATCGAGGCCGGCGGCCGCCCATTCGGCGCCGTGCTGGTCAAGGATGGCCGGGTGATCGCCCGCGCCGCCAACTCCATCCACGTGGACCTCGACCCCACTGCCCACGCCGAGCTGCTGGCGATCCGCCGCGCCTCGGCGGTGCTGGGCTCCTCGCGCCTGGACGGCTGCGTGATCTACGCCAGCGGCCACCCGTGCCCGATGTGCCTGGCGGCCATGCACCTCTGTGGTGTGGAGGGCGCGTACTTCGCCTATTCCAACGACGATGGCGAACCGTTCGGGCTGTCGACTGCCGCCGTGTACCAGCAGATGACCCAGCCGCCGCAGTGGCAGTCGGTGCCGCTGCGGCCGTTGCGTCCGGGCGGCGAAGAAGGTCTGTACCGCCATTGGCTGGAGCACCGCTCGTGAGCCGCGGCATGACGATGCCGGCGGAACGCGAAGCGGCCGCTCAGGGCAGCCACGCCGGCTGGATCGGTCTGCTGGTGATAGTCGCGCTGGGCATCAACCTGCGGCCGATCCTCACTTCCATCGGCCCGCTGCTGGCGGATATCCACGACGCCACCGGCCTGGGCTTCCAGGGCCTGTCGATGCTGACGGTGCTGCCGGTGCTGTGCATGGGCCTGTTCGCCCTGGGCCTGCCGTGGGTCGGCCCGCGCCTGGGCGAGAGCCGCGGCATGGTGCTCGGCCTGCTGGCCATTGGCGCGGCGTGCTTCTGGCGGCTGCTGCTGGACAGCGGCTTGGCCCTGATCGCCAGCGCGGTGCTGGCGGGCTGTGGCGTGGCGGTGATCCAGGCGTTCGTGCCGGGCGTGATCAAGCGCTGGTTCCCGCACAAGGTGCCGTCCGCCATGGGCCTGTACTCGGCCTCGCTGATGGCCGGCGGCGGCAGTGCGGCGGTGCTGGCGCCGGTGGTATCGGAGCACTTCCACCGCTGGCAGGACGGCCTCGGCGCCTGGCTGCTGCTGGCTGTCGTCGGGCTGCTGCTGTGGTCTGTCGCCCGCCCGCGCGAGACGCCGGTGGCCGCGCCGCCCAGGCAGAAGGTGCAGCACTATTTCGGCAGCCGCCGCGCCTGGCTGCTGGCCTTGTACTTCGGCCTGATCAATGGCGGCTACACCAGCATGGTGGCCTGGCTGCCGGTGTATTACCGCCAGCTCGCCTGGACGGCCCAGGCCAGCGGCCAGCTGATCGGCCTGATGACCATTTTCCAGGTGATCGCCGCGCTGACCATCCCGCTGCTGATCCGCCGTTCGCTGGATCGCCGCGGCTGGCTGTGCCTGTGCCTGCTGATCCAGCTCGCCGGTTTCGTCGGGCTGATCTGCGCGCCGCTGCACCTGCCGGGCATCTGGGTGGCGATGATCGGCTATGGCCTGGGCGCCTGCTTCGCCCTCAGCCTGACGCTGACCCTGGACCACCTCGCCGACGCCGGTGCGGCCGGGCGTCTGGCCGCCTTCGTGCAGGGTATCGGCTTCATCGTCACCGGCATCGTGCCCTATGTGACTGGCTGGCTGCGCGACAGCACCGGCAGTTTCCAGGCGTCCTGGATCCTGCTGGCGGTGTCGGTGGTGCTGATGCTGGGCGTGACCCTGCGCTTTTCGCCCAAGGGGTATGCGAAAGCGATGGAGCGGTAGCGGGGAATAAGCGTTTGCGGATGTCTATCGCGGACGGAGTCCGCTCCTACGCAGGCCTTCACCTTCCGTAGGAGCGGACTCCGTCCGCGATCGCTTTCAGGCTCCTGCAGGGCCAGATGGTAGGGCGCGTTATGCGCCCTACGGTCTGATTCGCCTCTACTGACTCCGTTCGCGATCGTTTTCAGGTGCGCGGCAGGGTCAGACCGAGGTCGCGATGTAGATGCGGTAGGTGATGATCGACAGCATGCTGAGCGTGCCGACCCACATCAGGAACACGCCCACCGGGCGATGACGCACAGTGAAGCCGATGCCCAGCATGAACATGCCGAAGACGATGATGCCGAGGGTGATGAAGAGGGACGTGGGGTCCAGCGGGATGAAATGGGCAGTGGCGTCCACGGCGTGTCCTTGTCTGAAAAGTCCGATATGGAAAGTTTAGGCCAGGGCGGGACCGAACTCCTTTGATCCCGGGCAAACCGGACCGGATCATAGCGGCCCGGGGCGCTCAGCCCAAGCTCAGGTCTCCAGCAGGAGCCGGCCCTTGCCGGTGAGTGCGAGCTGCAGGCCACGCAGTTCGGCGAATCCCAGGTGAATCAGCATCCGCTTCAGCCGAGGGTGGATGACCTCGCCGCGCCTGATTTCGAGGAGAAGCCGGCACAGCTCGGCGTCGCTGGAAGGGGGTGGGCTTCTCTCGACCTCGTTGTTGGGCACTGCGCGGCTTCCTTGATTCCTGGTGTCAGTGAATTCTGAATTCGAACCAGCTTCAGCTTATTTTCGTTTGCTATCGGAAAATACTGATCGATATCTAGGTTTCTGACAGATTCTGGAACCAGCGTGCTTCTGACCCTGCCTTCGTGCAAAAAGAAGGCGGTGGACGATGCCGTAGCGCTTTGTCGCAGGCATAAAAAAGCCCCACGGTCCGGAGCGTCAGACCGCAGGGCCAGAAGGTCGGGAGGTTCCCGACCGGGGAGGAACGATCAGGCCGCCGGCGTCGGCTGCCAGCCGCCGCCAAGGGCCTTGTAGATCGCCACGATGCCGCGATACACGTCCACTTCCGCCAGGGCCTGGGCGTCCTCGGCGGCCAGCTGTTCGCGCTCGGCGTCCAGCAGGTTGAGGAAGTCCACGGTGCCCTCGCGGTATTGCAGGCCGGCCTGCTCGGCGGCGTTGCGGCTGGCTTCGGACTGGCGCACCAGCGAGACCAGGCGCTGCTGGCGCTTGCCGTAGTCGCTGAAGGCGTTCGACGACTCTTCCAGGGCCAGCAGGACCTGCTGCTCGTAGGTCGCCAGGGCGCCGTCGGCGTCGGCCTTGGAGGCGCGCAGGCGAGCCCGCACGCTGCCCAGGTCGAAGGCGGCCCAGGTGATGCTCGGGGCGACGCCCCAGGCGCTGGCGGCGGAGGAACCGATCTGTGAGCCGCGGCCGGCGGTGTAGCCGAGGAAGCCGCCGACCTGTTCCCGAAAGTC